>NZ_LMJG01000002.1:0-191368 GCF_001428945.1 Oerskovia sp. Root918 | reverse complement strand
AGCCTCTCTGCGCCGATGGTACTGCCCTGGAGACGGGGTGGGAGAGTAGGTCGCCGCCGGACAACCATTCACCAAAGGCCCACCCCACACGGGGTGGGCCTTTGGCGTGCCTGTGACCTACCGGGCAAGACCCCACGACCCAGCTCGTGGGATGATGAACGTCAGTGCATATCGAAGGGACACCGCTGTGAACGACAGCCCAGAACGTCACGCCGACGACCGCGACCGTAGGTCTTCCGGGGCAGGGCGGTCCGGCGACACCGGTCGTTCCTCCGGCTCACAGGGCCGTGGTCAGGGAGCCCCCCGTCGCGAAGGTTCGGGCGGCAAGCCGCCCCGCGCTGGCGGCGACCGTCGTCCGGACTCGGGTGAGCGTCGCTCCTATGGCGACCGCCCCCAGTCCGGTGGTGGCTCCTACGGCGGTGGTGAGCGTCGCTCCTATGGCGACCGTCCGCAGTCCTCGGGCTCGGGTGAGCGTCGCTCCTATGGCGACCGTCCGCAGTCCTCGGGCTCGGGTGAGCGTCGCTCCTATGGCGACCGTCCGCAGTCCGGTGGCGGTGAGCGCCGTTCTTACGGYGACCGTCCCCAGTCCGGTGGTGGCTCCTACGGTGGTGGTGAGCGCCGCTCCTATGGCGACCGTCCCCAGTCSGGYGGYGGCTCCTACGGTGGTGGCGAGCGTAAGAGCTATGGTGACCGTCCGCAGTCTTCGGGCTCGGGCGAGCGCCGTTCCTATGGCGACCGTCCCCAGTCSGGYGGYGGCTYCTACGGTGGTGGTGAGCGCCGCTCCTATGGCGACCGTCCCCAGTCCGGTGGTGGCGAGCGTAAGAGCTACGGTGACCGCCCCCAGTCCAGTGGCGGCTCCTACGGAGGTGGCGAGCGCCGCTCCTATGGCGACCGCCCCCAGTCCGGCGGTGGCGAGCGCAAGAGCTATGGCGACCGTCCGCAGTCTTCCGGCTCGGGTGAGCGTCGCTCCTACGGTGACCGTCCCCAGTCGGGCGGCGGCTCCTACGGTGGTGGCGAGCGCCGCTCCTATGGCGACCGTCCCCAGTCCGGCGGTGGCGAGCGCAAGAGCTATGGCGACCGTCCCCAGTCTTCCGGCTCGGGCGAGCGCCGCTCCTATGGCGACCGTCCCCAGTCCGGTGGTGGCGAGCGTAAGAGCTACGGTGACCGCCCCCAGCGTTCGGCCGACCAGGGTGAGCGTCAGTCGCGTCCTCCCCAGGACCAGCGTCATGCCGGCCCGGAGATCGACGAGGCGGTGCAGTTCTCGGACCTCGACCGTGACGTGCGCGGGCGTCTGCGCACCCTGAGCAAGGAGAACGCGACGGTCGTCGGACGCCACCTGGTCATGGCCGGCAAGCTGATCGACACGGACCCCGAGCTCGCCTACGAGCACGCTCAGGCCGCCGTCCGTCGTGCCGGCCGCGTCGACGTGGTGCGTGAGGCTGCCGGCCTGACGGCCTACCAGACGGGCCGTTACGCCGAGGCCCTGCGTGAGCTGCGTACCGTGCGCCGGCTCAACGGGTCCTCGGAGCACCTCCCGATCATGGCCGACTGCGAGCGAGGCCTCGAGCGCCCCGAGCGCGCCCTCGCCCTTGCCGCCTCCGAGGAGGCGAGCACGCTCGACGCGCACGGTCGTACCGAGCTCGCGCTCGTCGTGAGCGGTGCTCGTGCCGACCTCGGTGAGTTCGAGGCCGCTCTGGCGGTCCTCGACCAGATCCCCGCTGCCGAGGCGCAGGGCGACCTCGCACTGCGAGTCCTCCAGGCCCGCGCCAGCGTCCTCGAGGCTGCAGGTCGTCTCGAGGAGGCCGCCGCGATCCTCGCGGACGTCGACCCGCGCGCACTGGCTGCCGCGCTCGGCACGTCGCTCGACGACGAGGTGGTCGTGTACGACCTGACCGAGGATGCGGTCGAGATCGACGAGGACGAGACCGACGAAGCCTCCGACGCGGACACCGACACGTCCGACGAGGAAGAGACCGACACGTCGTCGGCCTCCGACGGCCCCGAGACCGAGGCCGCGCCCACGGACGAGACGGACGCTGCGGCGTCGGGCACGGAGAACGACGAGGAGACCAAGTGAGCCTGGGGCTGATCGCGAGCGACATCCCGCTCGCAGAACGCTACGACCTGGCCCTCGTCGACCTCGACGGCGTCGCCTACCGCGGCCACGAGCCCATCCCGAACGCCGCCACCGGCCTCGGGGGAGCCCGTGCCGCGGGCATGCGTCTCGTCTTCGTGACGAACAACGCCTCGCGCGAGCCGCAGTCGGTCGCCTCCCAGCTCACCGAGCTGGACATCCCCACGTCCTCGGACGAGGTCATGACGGCCGCTCAGGCCGCCGCCGCGCTCCTGCGGACCCGGCTCGAGCCGGGGGCTCGGGTCCTGGTCGTCGGCGGGGCGGGCCTCTTCACGGCCGTCCACGACGCGGGCTTCGTGATCGTCGAGAGCGCGGAAGAGGAGCCCGTCGCGGTCGCGCAGGGCTTCGCGCCCGAGCTCGGCTGGGCACAGCTCGCCGAGGCCGCGTACGCGATCCAGCGGGGCGCATGGCACGTCGCGAGCAACCTCGACCTGTCGCTGCCCACTGCTCGTGGTTTCGCGCCCGGCAACGGCTCGCTCGTGCGGGCCGTCCAGGCGGCCACGGGGGTCGAGCCGTCGAGCGCGGGCAAGCCCTCGCCGACCATGTACCACCTCGCGGTCGAGCGGGCGGGGGCGTCGTCCCCCCTCGTCGTCGGTGACCGTCTCGACACCGACCTCGCCGGTGCGCGCTCGGGCGGGTACCCGGGCCTGCACGTCCTGACCGGCGTCAACGGGGGCCGCGACGCGGTCCTCGCTGATCCCGGCCTGCGCCCGCACTACATCGGCGCCGACCTCCTGAGCCTCCTGGAGCCCCACGAGGCACCGGTCCAGGCCGCCGAGGGCTGGTGGACGGTCGGCTCGTCCGCCGCGCGTGTGACCGACGGCGCGCTCGAGCTGACGGGTCCCCAGGGCGTCGACCTGATCCGTGCCGCGTGCGGCGCAGCCTGGGCGACGGTCGACGCAGGCGGCACGGTGGATGCGGACACCGTCCCCGAGCTCGCTGTCGGTAACCCCTGAGATCCTGTCCTGACCGGTAGCGTTGCACCGGTGCGGTGACGTGCGGCTTCCCGCCGCGCTCCACCCCACCGGTGCGACGCACCCGACCTTGGACACGGACTGGAGGAACACCTATGGCGCAGGACACCGTCGACGACGGCGCTCCCACCCCGACCCCCGTCCCCACCCCCGGAGACGTGCGGACCGGTGCGACGCCGTCGGGCGACGAGACCACCCACGACGCGGTCACCGCGGCCCTCGGCCGGCTCGACGAGCTGACCGACGCGCCCCTCGAGCACCACGTCACCGTCTTCGACGCGATCCACGAGGCACTGCAGGACCGTCTCGCGGACGCGGAGGACTGAGCGTGAGCGCACGCGTGGACGCCGAGCTCGTCCGCCGCGGGCTCGCCCGCTCGCGCGGGCGTGCCGCCGAGCTGATCGACGCCGGACGCGTCAGTCTCGACGGACGCGTCGTGGCCAAACCCTCCCTGCCCGTCCGGCCTGACCAGGAGATCCTGGTCGATCCCGACCCCGCCGACCAGGGGTACGCGTCACGTGCCGCGTTCAAGCTGGCCGGCGCGCTCGACGCCGTCCGGGCACGCACACCCGATCTGGCTCCCCGTATCGAGGGGGCCTACGGGCTCGACCTCGGGGCCTCGACCGGCGGGTTCACCGACGTCTTGCTGCGCCGGGGGGCGCGCGGGGTCGTGGCCGTCGACGTCGGGCACGACCAGCTCGTCCCCTCGCTGCGGGACGACCCGCGCGTCTCGGTCCGCGAGGGCTTCAACGTGCGCGACCTGACCCCGGACGACCTCGACGTGACGCCCGACGTCGTCGTCGCGGACCTGTCCTTCATCTCGTTGCGACTCGTGCTGCCTCCCGTGGCCGCGGTCGTCGGCCCCGGCACCGACCTGCTCCTCATGGTCAAGCCGCAGTTCGAGGTCGGCCGCGAACGGCTGGGCACCGGGGGAGTGGTCCGCGACCCGGCGCTGCACGCGCGTGCCGTGCTCGACGTGGCGCTCGACGCCGAGGGTCTGGGCCTGCGCCCGCTCGGCGTGATCCCGAGCCCGCTGCCGGGCCCCAGCGGCAACCGGGAGTTCTTCCTGTGGCTGCGCCCCGACCCGCGCGTCGGCGACGTGGCAGGTGGTGCCCACCAGGACGCCCACCGTGCCGCGCTCGAGAACGCGGTCGAACAGGCAGTCCGCTCGCCGCTCGGCGAGCGGCCTCTCGTCGCGCTGATCGGTGAACCCGCCGAACCTGACGGCGTCCGGCCCGCCGACCTGACAGACTCGCACACGGCGCCCGGCGACCAGTCGTCGCCACGCGACCACGCCGGACCACGCGACCAGTCGTCGCCCCGCGACCGCGCGACCGACCACGTGGACCGTGCCGCCGGCACGGACCAGCACCGATCGACCGGAGGAGCCCTGTGACCAGGAGAGTGCTGATCGTCACGCACGGTGGACGACCCGAGGCGGTCGTCGCGCTGCACGAGGCGGTCAAGGAGCTCCAGGACGCGGGCTTCGAGGTCGGGCTGCACGACGACGACCTCGCCGAGACGTTCGGCGACCACATGGCCCAGCTCCGCACGCGCGAGGGCGTCGCCGAGTCCGAGGTCGTCATGGTCCTGGGCGGTGACGGCACCATCCTGCGCGCGGCCGAGCTCACGCACGGCACCGGCGTCCCGCTGCTCGGCGTGAACCTGGGGCACGTCGGCTTCCTTGCGGAGGCAGAGCGCGAAGGGCTGCACGCCGCGGTCCAGCGCCTGGCCGCGCACGACTACGTGGTCGAGGAACGAGGCGTCCTCGAGGTCCGTGTCACGCTGCCCGGCGAGGACGAGCCGCGCGTCGGCTGGGCCCTCAACGAGGCCACGGTCGAGAAGGCGTCCCGCGAGCGCATGATCGAGGTCGCGATCGGCGTCGACGGCCGCCCGTTGTCCTCGTTCGGCTGCGACGGCGTCGTCATGTCCACCGCGACCGGGTCCACGGCGCACGCCTTCTCGGCCGGAGGGCCCATCGTGTGGCCCGACGTCGACGCCATGCTCCTCGTCCCGCTCGCCGCGCACGCACTGTTCGCCCGGCCCCTCGTGGTGGGGCCCTCGTCGACGTTCGCGCTCGAGCTGCTGCAGCGCTCCGCAGGCCCGGGCGTCCTCACGTGCGACGGGCGCCGTCGCATCGACCTGCCCGCGGGCTCGCGTGTCGAGGTCCGGCGCGGTGACTCGCCGATCCGGCTCGCCCGCCTGAGCACCGCGCCGTTCACCGACCGGCTGGTCTCCAAGTTCTCCCTGCCGGTCGTGGGGTGGCGCGGTCGGGTGGCCGAGGACGCCGCCGAGGCCGCCCGCGTCGCACGCCAGGCCGCGACCGCGGCCGTCGACGCGGCCAAGCGGCCCGACGGCGGGCACCCGACCGCACCCGACCCGAAGGGGGAGTGACCGTGCTCGAGGAGATCTCGATCGAGAACCTGGGCGTGATCCGTTCCGCCCGCGTCCCCCTGCACCCGGGACTGACCGTCATCACGGGCGAGACGGGCGCGGGCAAGACCATGGTCCTGACCGGCCTCGGCCTTCTCATGGGCGGCAAGGCGGACCCGTCCACCGTCCGCCCCGGCGCGACCGGTGCCGTGGTCGAGGGGCGCCTGCGCGTGAGCGGGCGCGACGCCGTCGGGCAGCGGATCGACGAGGCAGGCGGCAGCGTCGACGACGACGGGACCGTCGTGGTCCTGCGCACCGTCGCGGCCGAGGGCCGCTCGCGCGCGCACCTGGGCGGACGCAGCGTGCCCCAGGGCGTGCTCGCGGAGATCGCCGACGACCTCGTGACCGTCCACGGGCAGGCCGACCAGCTCCGGCTGCGGACCCCGAGCCACCAGCGCGTGGCCCTCGACGCGTTCGCGGGCCGGGCCCACGCGGCGCTCCTCGAGGAGTACCGCGCCGCGTGGACCGAGCGCAGCGGGCTCCTCGAGGAGATCGCCGACCTGACCACGCGCGCCCAGGAGCGCGCGCGCGAGGCCGAGCTGCTGCGCATCGGGCTCACCGAGATCGAGCGCGTGGACCCCCAGCCGGGCGAGGACACCGAGCTCACGTCGCTCGTCGCGCGCCTCGGCAACGCCGAGGAGCTGCGCCTCGGGGCGCAGGCCGCGCACGACGCGATCGTCGGCGACGACGCGCTCGACGGGGGCGACGTCCCCGGTGACGCGACCTCCGCCGTCGAGCGGGCGCGTCGCGCGCTCGAGACCGCGAGCCACCTCGACCCGAGCCTCACCGGTCTCGTCGAACGGATCGCCGGGGTCGGGTACGCCCTCGCGGACATCGCGACCGAGGTCTCGGGCTACGTCGAGGACCTCCAGGCAGACCCCGGGGGCCTCGAGCAGGCGCACACGCGCCTGGCCGCGCTGAGCGCCCTGACCCGTACCTACGGCGAGACGATCGACGACGTCCTGACCTGGGCCAGCGATGCCGGGCTGCGTCTGCTGGACCTCGACGACGGCGGAGAGCGCCTGCGCTCGATGACCGAGCGCGCCGACGAGCTCACGGCGCTGCTGTCCGCGCTGGGCGCGCGCATCACCGCGTCACGCACCGAGTCCGGCGAGCGGCTCGCGCACGCCGTGACCGAGGAGCTCGCGGGCCTGGCCATGGGCGGCTCGCGGCTCGAGGTCGACGTGACGCCCGCCGACGAGCCGGGCCCGTGGGGCGCCGACGTCGTGACCCTCTCGCTCGTCCCGCACCCGGGTTCGCCGCCGCGCCCGCTCGGCAAGGGGGCCTCGGGCGGTGAGCTCTCGCGCGTCATGCTCGCGATCGAGGTCGCGCTGGCCACGTCGGGCGCCGACGCCGGGACCGACGCCGCCGCACCGCTGCCCACGTTCGTGTTCGACGAGGTCGACGCGGGCGTCGGCGGTCGCGCTGCGGTCGAGGTCGGTCGACGGCTCGCGTCGCTCGCGCGGTCGGCGCAGGTGATCGTCGTGACGCACCTCGCGCAGGTGGCCGCGTTCGCCGACTCCCAGCTCGTCGTGACCAAGTCGCACGGCGGCGCGGACGGAGCCGATCCCGTCACAGTCACGGGCGTGCACGAGGTCACGGGCGAGGAGCGCGTCCGCGAGCTGGCGCGCATGCTCTCCGGCCAGGACGAGTCGGACGCGGCCCGTCAGCACGCGCTCGAACTGCTCGAGTCCTCGGTCGTGGGACGATAGCCGCGATGAGAATCAGTCTGCGCAGATCCACGTCCGACGTGACGGAGCCGGGAACCAGCGGCCCCGCACGAGTCGATGCCCGCACCAAGGCGCTCACCAAGCGGCTCAAGCCCGGTGACGTCGCCGTGATCGACCACCTCGACATCGACCGCGTCGCGGCGGACGCCCTGGTCACCGCCAAGCCTCTCGCGGTGCTCAACGCTGCGAAGTCCATCTCGGGGCGCTACCCGAACCTGGGCCCGGAGATCCTCGTCGACGCCGGGATCATCCTCATCGACGACCTCGGCAGCGGCATCATGAGCATCTCCGACGGGCGTGAGCTGCGCCTCGAGGACGGCCAGGTGTTCGCGGGCGAGGACCTGCTCGCAGAGGGCGTCCGTCAGACCTCCGAGACCATCGCGGTCAGCCTCGACGAGGCGCGCGCGGGGCTCTCCGAGGAGATCGAGCGCTTCGCCGAGAACACCATGGACTACATGCGTCGCGAGCGCGAGCTCCTGCTCGACGGCGTGGGCGTGCCGGACATCCGCACCGTGATCGAGGGCCGTCAGGTCCTGATCGTCGTGCGCGGCTACCACTACCGCGAGGACCTCGCGACGCTGCGCCCCTACATCAAGGAGTACCGGCCGATCCTGATCGGCGTGGACGGCGGCGCGGACGCGATCATCGACGCGGGCTGGAAGCCCGACATGATCGTGGGCGACATGGACTCCGTCTCGGACCGCGCGCTCGCGTGCGGCGCCGAGATCGTGGTGCACGCCTACCGTGACGGCAAGGCTCCCGGCCTCGAACGCGTCCAGGCGCTCGGCGTCGAGCCCGTGGTCTTCCCGGCGACGGGCACGAGCGAGGACATCGCCATGCTCATGGCCGACGACAAGGGAGCCGAGCTGATCGTCGCGGTCGGCACGCACGCGACCCTCGTCGAGTTCCTCGACAAGGGCCGTTCGGGCATGGCCAGCACGTTCCTCACGCGCCTGCGCGTGGGCGGCAAGCTCGTCGACGCCAAGGGCGTCTCACGCCTTTACCAGCACCGGATCTCCAACCTCCAGCTGACCCTGCTCTCGCTCGCCGGGCTCTTCGCCGTGATCATGGCGATGTGGTCCACGGCCGCAGGGCAGACGGTCTTCGGCATCATCGGTGCCCGCTTCGACGACTTCACCTCGTGGATCGGCGCACTGTTCGGGGGCGCATGAGCCCCGGACCCTACGCTCCCACCACCTCCCTGACGCGCGCCGCCCGCACGTCGCCCCGCACGGACACGAAGGACGCAACAGCACAGTGATCGACTTCAGGTACCACATCGTCTCGTTGATCTCGGTCTTCCTGGCGCTGGCGGTCGGGATCATCCTGGGTGCCGGACCGCTGCAGGGCGCGATCGGCGACCAGCTGACCGGGCAGGTCGAGCAGCTGCGTCTCGAGCGCAACGAGCTGCGCGACCAGCTCGACGCGACGAACCTCAAGGTCGCCGACGACCAGGAGTTCATCGTGGCCTCGGGACCGCAGCTCGTCGCGGGCACGCTCCAGGACCGGCGCGTCGCCGTGGTGGACCTCGGCGACGTCGACGGCGACCGCTTCGAGGCGGTGCAGGAGCAGCTCGAGGGCGCCGGCGCGAGCATCGTCGGGCACGTCCGCCTCAACGGTGCGTGGACCGACAAGAAGCAGGAGGACGCGCGCAAGGCGACGGCCACCGAGATCACCGACCTCGTGACCGGGGTCACGGAGTCCGGGACGGACGAGAAGCTGGCAGCAGGGCTCGCGACGTCCCTCACGGCGAAGCAGCTCGCGGCACCCGAGGAGCGCACCCCCGAGGCGGTCCAGATCGAGCTCAAGCTCGCCCAGGCCGAGCTCATCGAGGTCGTCCAGGAGCAGGACGTCCCTGCGGACGTCGTCCTGCTCCTCGCGCCCCAGGGCAAGGTCGCCCCGGCGACCGACACCACGACCGGGACCGCGACCGAGGAGGCCGACACCTACGCGGTCTCGATCGAGGTCCTGCTCGCGCAGGCGGCCCAGGCGCGCTCGGAGGGCTCGCTCGTCGCGGGCTCGACGCCCGTGCCCGGCGACCTGATCTCCACGATCACGGCCGACGGCGACCTCGCGGCCGTCCTGTCGACCGTGAGCGGCATCGAGGCCCCGGCCGGCCAGATCTCCGTCCCGCTCGCCCTCGCTGCCCGCATCGGGGACAAGGTGGGTCAGTTCGGGTTCGAGGAGGGCGCGACCGCGGTCATCCCGCCGTCCGTCCAGCTTCCCCCGGTCGACCGCACGCCCGCAGGGGCGGCCGACACGTCGCTCGGCACCGAGGGTACGGACGGCACCGACGGCGCCGGCGCCGCCAACGAGACGACCGAGGGCTGATCGATGGGCACCTTCCTCCGCGCCCTCGGCGCAGGCGTCGTGTCGGCCGTCGTGACGGGTGGAGCGCGCAGCGTGCTGGACACGGTCTCGCCGGGCGGGCCTGACCGGTGGACGCGCACCAACCACCGGGGCGAACCCATCAGCCTGCTCGAGGGGCCCGCGGTGGCTGCGGGCCTCGTCGCGGGCGCTCTCGTCGCGGGACCCGACGCCCGCACCCGGACGGCGACCGCGCTCGCGACCGCCGGGGGCGGAGCCTTCGGTCTGGTCGACGACCTCGCGGAGGACCCCTCGACGCGAACCAAGGGCATCAAGGGACACGTCGGCGCCCTCCTGAAGGGCCAGGTGACCACGGGGGGCCTCAAGGTCCTCGGGATCGGGACGACGTCCCTCGCCGCAGCCTTCGTCGGCACGCGCAGGACCGGGTCCACGTTCGGCTACCTGACCGACGTCGCGGTCAACGGCTCGATCGTGGCGCTCAGCGCCAACCTCTTCAACCTCCTCGACCTGCGTCCCGGGCGCGCGCTCAAGGCGGGGGCGGCGCTCGCGCTGCCTCTCGTGGTGACGCCGGTCGGCGCGACGTCGGGCGCCGTGCTCGGTGCGGCCGTGGCCGCCGCCCCCGGCGACCTGAGCGAGCGAGACATGCTCGGAGACGGGGGAGCGAACGCCCTGGGTGCTCTCGTGGGCACCCAGGTGGCCTTCGGGACGCCGCGGGCCGTGCGTCTCCTCGCGCTCGCCGGGGTCCTGGGACTCAACGTCGCGAGCGAGAAGGTCAGCTTCTCGAAGGTCATCGACGGCAACCCGTTGCTGCGCCGGTTCGACCAGTGGGGACGGCGTCCTGCGGCACCTGCCGCTCGCCCGACGCCGTCGGCCCCGTCCGCGGTTTCGTCCGTCGACGAGCCGTCGTCCGGTCAGGACGCACCGGCTTGAGCGAGGACGTGACGCCGGGCCAGGACACCGCGCCCGCGCCACGCCCCGCGCGCACCTCCCGGGTGCGTGCGGGGACGCAGACGCTCGCGGGCGCGGCCCTCATGATCACGGCCGTGACGATCGCGAGCCGGCTCGTGGGCTTCGCCCGCTCGCTCGTCATGGCGTCCGCGGTCGGGACCGAGGGCATCGGTGCGGCCTACACGTCGGCCAACATCCTGCCCAACGTCCTGTTCGAGGTCGCGGCGGGCGGCGCGCTCGCGGGCGCGGTCGTGCCTCTGCTCGCCGGTCCCATCGCGCGAGGCGCACGGGTCGACGTGTCCAGGATCGCGTCGGCGCTGCTGGGATGGACCCTCCTGGTCCTCGTGCCGCTCGGCGCGCTGCTCGCGGCCCTGGCGTACCCCATCGCGCACGTGCTGATGGACAAGCACCCTGACCTGATCGACGTCACGGCGTTGTTCGTGCGCGTGTTCGCCCTGCAGATCCCCCTGTACGGGCTCGCGGTGATCCTCGGCGGGATCCTCCAGGCGCACAAGCGCTTCTTCTGGCAGGCGTTCGCCCCGCTCGTGTCGAGCGTCGTGGTCATCGCGGTGTATCTGGTGTTCGCGGGCATGGCCGACGGGAACCAGGCGGACGTCGCTGCACTGTCCACGGACGCGATCGCCTGGCTGGGCTGGGGGACGACGCTCGGGGTCGCGGCGCTGGCCCTGCCTCTGGTCGTCCCCGTCGCCCGAACCGGGACGCGGCTGCGCCCGACCCTGCGCTTCCCCGGCGGCGAGGGCGTCCGGGCCCGCAACCTGGCGTTCGCCGGGGTGGGGGCGCTCGTCGCGCAGCAGGTGTCGGTGCTCGCGGCCATGTACGCGGCCAACAACTTCGGTCCCGAGGAGACGTTCCCGACGTACTTCTACGCGCAGCAGGTCTACCTGCTGCCGTACGCGGTGCTCGCGTTCCCGCTCGCCACGAGCGCGTTCCCGCGCCTGGCCGAGCACGTCGCCCAGGGGAGCCACGAGCTCTTCAGCAGGTTGCTGGCGTCGACGACGCGAACCATCCTCCTCGTCTCGGGCGTGGGGGTGGCCGCGCTCGTGGCGGCCTCTGCTGCGGTCGAGTCGGTCTTCGCCGTCGTCGCCGGCTCATCGGTCGAGGGCCTGGGCACGGCCACCGCAGCGATGGCGCCGGGCATCGTGGGCTTCGCGCTGATCCTGCACCTGTCGCGGGCGCTCTACGTCCTGGACCGTCAGCGCGCGGCCGTCGCGGCGACCGCGACCGGCTGGGTGGTCGTCGCGCTGCTGGCCGTCGCAGGCCCTGCGACGCTCGGGGAGGGCGACCAGGTGCGGGTGCTCGCGCTCCTCGGCCTCGCGACCGCGGTGGGCATGAGCGTCGCGGGACTCCTGCTCCTGCTCGCGGTGCGCCGCCACGCGGGCCCCGAGGCGGTGCGCGGCGTGCCTCGCACGCTGGCCGTGCTGGTCGTGGGCGTGGCGCTCGGCGGTGCGGCAGGCCGGGGTCTCAGCGCGGCCCTCCTGCCCGACGACGCGCACGTCGCCGTGGCGCTCGCCGTGGGCGTCGGGGTCGCGCTGGTCGCGGCCGTGCTCGTCGTCGGGCTGGCGTTGGTCGCGGACAGGTCGTCGGTCGTCGGGCTGGCGCGTCGCGGCCGGGGGAGCGCGCCGAAGGTCGCGGACCCGAGCTAGTCGTGGGGAGCTCGTCGGTCGGTCGCTGACCGACCTGCCCCTTCGGTCGACCGGAGCGGTGGGCTCCGCCGTCGGGACCGCGTGCCTCCGCGGTCGTCCGGCACACCGCCGGCACCTGGCGCAGACTGGTGGACGAGCGCCCGACTGAGAGTCATCCCACGCTGGATCCGGAGCGCCCCCGACAAGTCGCTGATAGCATGGAGTTCCGTGGCAGATCACCTGAACAGACCCCTCGCCGTCAACGGCGGCCGCTCGGACCACAGCACCCGGCACATCTTCGTGACCGGCGGCGTGGCCTCCTCTCTCGGTAAGGGGCTGACGGCTTCGAGCCTGGGTCGCTTGCTCCGATCCCGTGGCCTGCGCGTCACGATGCAGAAGCTCGACCCCTACCTCAACGTCGATCCCGGCACCATGAACCCGTTCCAGCACGGTGAGGTCTTCGTGACCGAGGACGGCGCCGAGACGGACCTCGACATCGGGCACTACGAGCGCTTCCTCGACGTCGAGCTCCCGGCCTCGTCCAACGTGACGACGGGCCAGGTCTACTCGCAGGTCATCGCCAAGGAGCGTCGTGGCGAGTACCTGGGCGACACGGTGCAGGTCATCCCGCACATCACCGACGAGATCAAGTCGCGCATGCGCGCCCAGGCGGGCGAGGACGTCGACGTGATCATCACGGAGATCGGCGGCACGGTCGGCGACATCGAGTCCCAGCCCTTCCTCGAGGCCGCCCGTCAGGTCCGACACGAGCTGGGCCGCGACGACGTCTTCTTCCTGCACGTCTCGCTGGTGCCGTACATCGGCCCGTCGGGCGAGCTCAAGACCAAGCCCACGCAGCACTCGGTCGCGGCCCTGCGCTCGATCGGTATCCAGCCGGACGCGATCGTCCTGCGCGCGGACCGCGTGGTCCCCGAGCCCGTCAAGCGCAAGATCGCGCTGATGTGCGACGTGGACAACGAGGCCGTGGTCAACGCGATCGACGCCCCGAGCATCTACGACATCCCGCGCGTGCTGCACTCCGAGGGCCTCGACGCGTACGTCGTGCGCCGCCTGGGTCTCGCGTTCCGCGACGTGGACTGGGACGGGTGGTCGCAGCTCCTCGAGCGCGTGCACCAGCCCGAGCACCAGGTCGAGGTCGCGCTCGTCGGCAAGTACATCGACCTGCCGGACGCGTACCTGTCCGTGACCGAGGCGCTGCGTGCGGGTGGCTTCGCCAACGACGCCAAGGTCACCATCCGGTGGGTCCCGTCCGACGAGTGCCAGACGCCCGAGGGGGCCGCGGACGCGCTCGGTGGCGCCGACGCGATCCTGGTCCCGGGCGGGTTCGGCGTGCGCGGCATCGAGGGCAAGCTCGGCGCGCTGCGCTGGGCCCGCGAGAACCGGATCCCGACGCTCGGCATCTGCCTGGGCCTGCAGTCCATGGTCATCGAGTACGCCCGCAACGTGCTCGGCATCGAGGACGCGTCGTCGAGCGAGTTCGACCCGGAGAGCAAGAACCCGGTCATCGCCACGATGGAGGAGCAGCTCGCGATCGTCGACGGTGCTGGCGACCTGGGCGGCACCATGCGCCTGGGCTCGTACGAGGCCGCGCTGACGCCGGGCTCCGTGGTCGCCACGACCTACGGCGCGGAGTCGGTGACCGAGCGTCACCGCCACCGCTACGAGGTCAACAACGCCTACCGCGCGCAGCTCGAGGAGGCCGGCCTGGTCATCTCCGGCACCTCGCCCGACTCCTCGCTCGTCGAGTTCGTCGAGCTTCCCCAGGACGTGCACCCGTACTACGTGAGCACGCAGGCGCACCCCGAGTTCAAGAGCCGTCCGACGCGCGCCCACCCGCTGTTCGCGGGACTGGTCGCGGCGGCGCTCGAGGCTCGGACGGCCTGAGGTGACGGTCCGCCCGCTCGCTGACGTCCCGGTCGCCCGGGACGTCAGCGAGGCGCGCGTCCTGCACGCGGGACGCATCTTCGACCTGCGCTCGGAGCAGGTCGACCTGGGCGAGGGCGGCGTGGTGACGCGCGAGTTCGTCGACCACCCCGGGGCGGTCGCGATCGTCGCTCTCGACGAGGACGAGCGGGTCCTGCTCCTGCACCAGTACCGTCACCCGGTGCGGCGCGAGCTGTGGGAGCCGCCGGCGGGCCTGCTCGACGTGGACGGCGAGGACGCGCAGGTCGCGGCCGCGCGCGAGCTGCTCGAGGAGACCGACCTGCGCGCCGCACGCTGGGACGTCCTCGCGGACTACTACACGACCCCGGGCGGCAGCAACGAGGCCCTGCGGGTCTTCCTCGCGCGGGACCTCTCCGAGGTGCCTGCGGCCGAGCGCCACGCGCGCGAGGCCGAGGAGCTCGGCATGGAGCTGCGCTGGGTCCCGCTCGACGAGGCGGTGTCCGCGGTCCTGGCCGGGGACCTGCACAACCCGTCGGCCGTCGTCGGGGTCCTGGCGGCTGCTGCCGCGCGCGCGACCGGGTGGTCGTCGCTGCGCCCCGCGGACAGCCCGTGGCCCGAGCGGCGCGGGGGAGACCCCCGCGCCTGAGGCGCGCACCGCGGAACAGCACACGAGGGCCCGACGGCGTCACGCGCCGTCGGGCCCTCGTCGCACCTCGGGCCTGCGCCCGTGGACCGAAAGGTTTAGGTGCGTTGACCCCGTGCCCCGCCGGCCGCAGTGTCCAGGTGTGTCGCCCCGCATCACCGACGATGTGGGAGCGCTTCCAGCCCGCGAGGACGACGCCGTCCCGCGGACGAGCGCGGCCCCCGGGCGCGACGTCACCCAGAGAGGTAGTCAGATGTCACGATCCCTCCGGCGGCACAGACGGGCGGCGGCCTCGACGGCCGGCGCCGCGCTGCTGTCGCTCCTCGCCCTCGCCGCGGTCCAGCCCGCGGGCGCGGCCCCCGCAGCCGAGGGGGCGCCCCGCGCGAGCACGACGGTGAGCACCGCGACCGCCGCGCCGCGCGTGGCCGTCAGCTCCGAGTACGCCGAGCGCTTCCTCGAGATGTACGACGAGATCCACGACCCCGCGAACGGCTACTTCAGCCCGCAGGGCATCCCGTACCACTCGGTCGAGACCCTCATCGTCGAGGCCCCCGACCACGGCCACGAGACCACGTCCGAGGCGTACAGCTTCTGGCTCTGGCTCGAGGCGGCCTACGGCCGTGCCACCGCGGACTGGACGAGCTTCAACGACGCCTGGGCGACGATGGAGACGTACATGATCCCGCAGCACGAGGACCAGCCGACCAACTCGTTCTACAACCCCCAGAGCCCCGCGACCTACGCCGCGGAGTACGACCACCCGAGCAAGTACCCGGCCGCCCTGAACAGCGGGGTCCGGTCCGGGGTCGACCCGCTCGCGAACGAGCTCAAGGCGACGTACGGGACCTCGGACGTCTACGGCATGCACTGGCTCGCGGACGTCGACAACACCTACGGGTTCGGCGCGGCGCCCGGAGCGGGCTGTCTCCTGGGGCCCGACAGCGAGGGCACGTCGTACATCAACACGTTCCAGCGCGGGACGCAGGAGTCGGTCTGGGAGACCGTGCCGCAGCCGTCGTGCGAGGACTTCTCGTTCGGCGGGACCAACGGCTTCCTCGACCTGTTCACCGGGGACTCGAGCTACGCGAAGCAGTGGAAGTACACCAACGCGTCCGACGCCGACGCGCGTGCGGTCGAGGCCGCCTACTGGGCACACACCTGGGCGACCGAGCAGGGGCAGCCGGAGGCGGTGGCGGCGACCGTGGCCAAGGCCGCGAAGATGGGCGACTACCTGCGCTACGCGATGTTCGACAAGTACTTCAAGCAGCCGGGCTGCACGTCCCCGAGCTGCCCGGCCGGGACGGGCAAGAACTCTGCGCACTACCTGATGTCCTGGTACTACGCGTGGGGCGGGGCGCTCGACCCGGCCGCCGGGTGGGCATGGCGCATCGGGTCCAGCCACGCGCACTTCGGCTACCAGAACCCGATGGCCGCGTGGGCGCTGTCCACGTCGCCTGCCCTCGAGCCGCAGTCGCCGACCGCCGTCGACGACTGGTCCACGAGCCTCGAGCGTCAGCTCGAGTTCTACCAGTGGCTCCAGTCCGACGAGGGCGGGATCGCGGGCGGGGCGACCAACAGCTGGGGCGGTGCCTACGGCACGCCGCCGGTGGGCACGCCGACCTTCTACGGCATGGCCTACCAGGAGGCGCCCGTCTACAGCGACCCGCCCTCGAACCAGTGGTTCGGCATGCAGGTCTGGTCCATGGAGCGTGTCGCGCAGCTCTACCACGAGTCGGGGGACGCGCAGGCCAAGGCGCTGCTCGACAGGTGGGTCCCGTGGGCGATCGCGAACACGCAGGCGACGGGCGGCGCCGACTGGGCCGTTCCCTCGACCCTGCGCTGGACCGGCGCGCCCGACGCGTGGGACGCCGCGAACCCGGGCGACAACTCCGGCCTGCACGTCGAGGTGATCTCGCACGGCCAGGACGTCGGCGTCGCCGCGGCGCTCGCCGGGACGCTGATCCACTACGCCGCAGCGGCGCACGACGACGAGGCCCAGGCCGTCGCCAAGTCCCTGCTCGACTCGATCTGGGAGCACAACCGCGACGACAAGGGCGTCTCGGCGGTCGAGGTGCGCGAGGACTACAAGCGCTTCGACGACGTGCTGACCACGACGACCGGAGACGGCGTCTACGTCCCGTCCGGGTGGCAGGGCACCATGCCCAACGGCGACGAGATCGAGCCCGGCGTGAGCTTCCTCGACCTGCGCAGCTTCTACCGCGACGACCCGGACTGGCCCAAGGTCCAGGCCTACCTCGACGGGGGAGAGGCGCCCGCGTTCCGGTACCACCGCTTCTGGGCGCAGTCCGCGGTGGCTGTGGCGCTCGCGAGCTACGACCGGTTCTTCGGCGAGCCTGCCGGTGAGGACACCACGGCGCCGACCGTGCCGACGGCGCTCGCCGTCGCGTCGACGACCTCGTCGAGCGCGACCCTCACGTGGACCTCGTCGACCGACGACGTGCGTGTCACGGGGTACGACGTCCTGCGCGACGGTGTCGTGGTCGGGACCGCGACCGGGACGATCTTCACCGACACGGGCCTGTCGCCGGCGACGGCATACGTCTACGCGGTCAAGGCGCGCGACGCGGCGGGCAACCTGTCCGCGCCGTCGAGCCCCGTGACGGCCACGACCCGGCCTCCGACCGCCGACACGACCCCGCCCTCCGCCCCTGCGGGGCTGCGAGCCGGGACCGTGACGACGACGTCCGTGCCGCTCACCTGGGACGCGTCGAGCGACGCGGTCGGCGTCACGGGGTACGACGTCTACCAGGGCACGGTCAAGGTCGCGACGGTCGCGGGCACGAGCCACACCGTCACGGGCCTGCAGCCCGCGACCGGGTACTCGTTCAGCGTCGCGGCGCGCGACGCCGCGGGGAACGTCTCGGCGCGCTCGACGGCCGTCTCGGCGACCACAGCACCCGTGCCGACCGGGGCGTGCACGGCGGCCTACCGTACGACCGGCTCGTGGTCGGGAGGATTCCAGGGCGAGGTCACCGTGTCCGCGGGCAACGCCCCCGTCACGGGGTGGACCGTGCGCTGGGACCTCGCCCCCGCCGCGGTCAGCCAGCTCTGGGGTGCCTCGCACACCGTGTCCGGCTCGGTCGTCACGGCGAGCAACCTGTCGTGGAACGGCAGTCTCGCAGCCGGGGGCTCGACGTCGTTCGGGTTCATCGGCACGGGCACCCCGCCGACGAGCGCGTCGGTCACGTGCGCCGCGCCGTGACCTGACGGTCGGTGGTGGCGCTCGTCCCGTGCGCCGCCCTGCGAGGAAGGACGAGGGCCCGACGGCGCGTACCGCCGTCGGGCCCTCGTCGTGCCCCTGCGCTCCCGCCGCCTGACCGGCGGGGCGCCCGGCTCAGCCCTTGACCGTGAACTCGCCCACGAGCAGGACCTCGTCGCGCGACGACGGGCCGACCAGCAGCTCGAACGCCCCGGGCTCGACGACGCGACGCCCCTGGGCGTCGACGAGCGTGCAGTCCGCCACGGCGACCTCGAGGTCGACCACCTGGGACTCGCCCGGTGCCAGGTCGACCTGACGGTAGGCCTTGAGCTCCTTCTCGGCCCACGTGACCGAGGTGACCGTGTCCCGGACGTAGACCTGGACGGTCTCGCGCGCGGGCCGGGTCCCGGTGTTGCTCACCGTGACCTGCGCCCGGACGGTGTCCTCGCGCCCGACCACGGCGTCGAGGACCGAGAGGTCCGCGTACTCGACCGTGGTGTAGCTCAGGCCCTCGCCGAACGCGAAGGGCGGGCGCTGCGTGAGGTCGGCGTAGCGCGTGCCGTGCTGGCCCGGGAGCTGGTTGTAGAAGACGGGCAGCTGCCCGACGTGCTCCGCGAACGACAGGGGCAGGCGGCCCGAGGGCTCGATCAGCCCCAGGACGAGCTCGGCGACCGCTCGCCCGCCGCGCATGCCGGGGTTCGCGGCCCAGACGATCGCCGCGGCGTCCCGGGCCGAGGGCGGCAGGACGAGGGGCTTGGAGGCCACGACCACGACGACGAGCGGCGTGCCGGTCTCTGCGAGCGCGTCGAGCAGGGCGACCTGCGCGCCCACGAGGTCGAGCGTCGCGGTCGAGCGGCCCTCGCCGACCAGCTCGATGCGGTCACCCACGACCGCGACGACGAGGTCGGCGTCGCGGGCGGACGCGACGGCCTCGGCGATCATGGCCGCGTCGGGCTCGGCGGGCTGGACGACCTGGGGGCGCGGCTGCCCGTCGGGGAAGAGCTCGCCCTCGGGGTCCGGGACCAGGGTGAGGATGTCCGCGCCGCGGGCGTGCGTGACCTCCCAGCTGGCGGGGACGTGGTCCCGGAAGCCGTCGAGCACGGTCTGGGTCATCTCGCGCGGGTGGCCGTCGGGCAGCCAGTCGACCTGCCCGGACGCCCCGGCCCAGTCGCCCTGCTGGGTGTGCGGGTCGTCGGCGTTGGGTCCCACGACTGCGATCCGCCGGGTCGGGGCGCCGGCGCTCGCGGCGGCCGCGCGGCCGTCCGGTCCCGCGACGAGCCCGCCGTCGAGGGGGAGCGTCCCGTCGTTCGTGAGCAGCACGAGCGAGCGGCGTGCGACCTCGAGGTTGAGGTCGGCGTGCTCGGACGAGCCGACGACCTGGGCCTGGCGCTCCGGGTCGGGGCGACGAGGGTTCTCGAACAGGCCGAGCTCGAACTTGAGCGCGAGGATGCGAGCGACCGCGGCATCGAGCTGAGCCTCGTCCAGCAGGCCCTGGCGCACGGCCTCCTGGGCCCCCTCGAAGAACTGGGGCGTGGTCATGACCATGTCGTTCCCGGCGCGCACCGCGGCCGCGGCCGCGTGCGTGTGGTCGGGCTGGATGTGCTGCTCCCAGACCATCCGGCCCACGTTGTCCCAGTCCGTGACGAGGGTGCCGGTGTACCCCCACTCGCCGCGGAGCACGTCGCTGAGCAGCCACTCGTTGACCGTGATCGGCACGCCGTCCATCGACTGGTAGCCCAGCATGAAGGTCCGGCATCCCTCGCGCGCGACGCGCTCGAACGGCGGGAGGAACCAGGAACGCAGCTTGCGGCGCGAGATGTCGGCCTCGGTCGCGTCGCGCCCGCCCTGGGTCTCGGAGTAGCCCGCGAAGTGCTTGGCGGTCGCGAGGATCGCCGTCGGGTCGTCGAGCCCGTCGCCCTGGTAGCCCCGGACCATCGCGGACGCGAGCTCGCCGATGAGGAACGGGTCCTCGCCGAACGTCTCGCTCACGCGGCCCCAGCGCAGGTCGCGCGTGATGCACAGCACGGGGGAGAAGGTCCAGTGGATGCCCGTCGCGGCGACCTCGACCGCGGTGGCCCGGGCCACGCGCTCGAGGAGCTCGGCGCTCCAGGTCGCGGCCATGCCGAGCTGGGTCGGGTAGATCGTCGCACCGAGCCAGAACGAGTGCCCGTGGATGCAGTCCTCGGCGATGAGCAGCGGGATCTGCAGGCGGCTGCGCGACGTGAGCTCGTGCGCCAGCAGCGCGTTCTCGGGGGACGTGTGCAGGATCGAGCCGACGTGCACCTCGTTCACGAGCCGCTCGACACCGTCGGCGGCGTTGAGCTGCATCATCTGCCCGACCTTCTCCGGGAGCGTCATGCGCCCGACGAGGTCGGCGACGCGCTCGGCGACGGGCCGCGAGGGGTCCTGGTAGGGCAGGAGGTCGGACATGTGCGGGGTCCCTTCGGAGACGACGACGGTGGCGCGAACGGTGCGGTCGAATCGATCCGAGCAGGCAGTCGTCGGACGGTTCGAGAAAACCATACACTGATAGGTAATTGTCATGACGGCCGAGGAGGGCAGCAGCGGTGAGGGGTGCGCGCGGGCCGGGCGCCCGTCGAGGCTCAGGGGCGCGGAAGCCCCAGCACGTCGTACAGCAGCGTGCTCAGCGGACCCTCGAGGCGGGCCTCGTCGTCGACCATCCACTGGAGCTGTGCGCCGTCGGCCGTCGCGATGATCAGGCGCGCGATCGCGTCCGGATCCAGGTGGGACGGGAGCTCACCGGCCTCCTGCCGCTCCACGACGTCGGCGCTGAGCGTCGCACGCAGCCCCGCGTAGCGGTGGGCCAGGACCTCGTGGGCCGGGTGCTCGCGGTCGTGGGCCGCTGCCGTGAGCGACACGAACAGCTCGACCAGGCCGGGGCGCTCGGCGTTGCCCTTGACGTTCTCCGCGAGGGTGCGCGGCGCGTCGTGGTAGATGGGGCGCCCCGTCTGGTCGCGGCGCACGATCACCTGGGTGAGCAGGTCCTCGCGCGAGTCGAAGTAGTGCATGACCCCGGCGACCGTCAGGCCGCAGCGCGCCGCTACGGTCCGCAGGCTCGTGCCGCGGTACCCCTCGTCGGCGAAGACCTCGAGCGCGACGTCGAGGATCTCCTCGCGCTTGAGCCGTCCCTTTGCGTACACGCCGTCCCTCGCCACCCGACGATCCTATGCGTGACCCGCGCTGCCGACCGGTAGCGTCGGACGACTACCGAACGACCAGGAGAAGCCGATGACGACCGAGCAGTACCGCACCGTCCGGGCGCGGATGAACACGGGCGAGCCCTACGTGGACTACGGCGAGGGGCTCGCGCAGCTCGAGGCCGAGCGGGTCGCGGGCAAGGAGCTCGCGTACGACTTCAACCACTCGCGCCCGAGCCAGGTCGAGGAGCGCGGGCGGATCCTGCGCGAGCTGTTCGGGACCGTCGGGGAGGGGGTCTGGGTCGAGCCGCCGCTCAGCGTGTCCTACGGCTCGCACGTCCACGTGGGGAACCACGTCTACGTCAACTTCAACCTCGTGCTGGTCGACGACGCCGACATCCACATCGGCGACCGGGTCATGTTCGCCCCCAACGTCACCGTGAGCACCGCGGGCCATCCCGTCGAGCCCGAGGCGCGCCGCGACGGGACCCAGTTCTCGCTGCCCGTGCGCATCGAGGACGACGTCTGGATCGGCTCGAACGTCGTCATCCTGCCCGGGGTCACGATCGGCGCGGGCTCTGTCGTCGGCGCGGGCAGCGTCGTGACGCGCGACGTCCCGCCGCGCGTGGTCGCGGTCGGCTCGCCCTGCCGGGTGCTGCGCCCGGTCGACGACCAGGCTCGCGCTGCGGTCGCCGCGGGCGTGCCGGTCGACGGAGCCTGAGGGGCCCGCACCGGACGCGGGAGGGACCCGACGCCGTCGGGTCCCTCGCGCGGTCGGCGCACCTCGGCGGAGGTGGGGCGCGCACTAGAGTGGGGCGGGTGTCCTCGTCGGTCCCGCGCCCTCGCGCCCTCGTCCTCGGGCCGGTAGTCGTCGAAGGGCGCCACGGGACTCCCGTCGCCCCCTCCAGCGCCCGCGCGAGAGCCCTCGTGGTCGCGCTCGTGCTCGCGCAGGGGCGGACCGTGAGCACCACCACGCTCGTCTCCGACCTGTGGCCCGACGAGCAACCTGCCGACCCGCGCGCGGCGCTCCAGAGCCTCGTCTCCCGCACGCGTTCGGCGCTGGCCGAGGGCCTGCTCGTCTCGGGGCCCGGCGGCTACTCCCTGCGCACCGAGAGTGACCTCGACGTCGCGCGCGAGCGCACCCGTCACGCCGCGGAGGCGCTCGCGGCGGGGGACTCCCACGAGGCCGTCGAGTCGGCGCGCGCCGCGCTCGAGCTGTGGCGGGGCGAACCCGGCGACGACCTGCTCGACCTGCTCGGCGGTCCGGTCGGCGAGGAGCTCGTCGCGACGGCCGAGCACCGCCGGGCCGAGGCCGAGCAGACCCTGCTCGACGCGCTCCTCGCCGCGGGCGACCACCAGGCCGCGGTCGGGTGGGCCGAGCGGGCCGTCGAGCGCGCTCCGCTCGACGAGGACGCGCACCTTGCCCTCCTGCTCGCCTACGAGGGGACGGGGCGCGGGGCCGACGCCCTGCGCGCGTTCGGCGCCCTGCGCACCCGGCTCGCGACCGAGCTGGGGACCGACCCGCGCGCGGACCTGGTCGCGCTCAACACCCGGATCCTGCAGGCCGCGGGCTCCTCGCCCGCACCCCGCGCACCCCGGCGGGGGACGGCGCTCGGGCTGCGCGCCGCGCCCAACGCCCTGGTCGGCCGCGAGGCCGACGTCGTCGCGATCCTCGGCCTCCTGGCGCGGTCCCGGCTCGTCACGGTGCTCGGGCCGGGTGGCATGGGCAAGACACGCGTGGTGCAGGAGGTCGCCCACCGGTCGGTCGGGACGACCCCGCTCGTCGCGGTCGTCGAGCTCGCGAGCGTGCGCACGGGCGAGGACATCGGCCTCGCCCTCACGTCGGCGCTCGAGATCCGGGACACGCGCGGTCTGCGGCTCGGCGACCAGGTCGCGCGCACCGAGGTCCACGAGCTCGTCGCCGACCGCCTCGGGGAGACCGAGACCCTGCTCGTGCTCGACAACTGCGAGCACGTCGTGGAAGAGGCCGCCCGCTGGGCTGCCGAGCTGCTCGCCGTGGTCCCCGGGCTCACGATCCTCACGACCAGCCGTTCGCCCCTCCAGGTCGGTGGCGAGCAGGTGCACCCGCTCGACCCCCTCGCCACGGCCGGCTCCGTGGACGGTGGCGTGGGGCCCGCCGTCGAGCTCTTCCGCGCCCGCGCGCTCGCGGCGCGCCCCGGCGCCGACCTGCCCGACGACGTCGTCGACCGGCTCTGCACCCACCTCGACGGTCTGCCGCTCGCGATCGAGCTCGCGGCGGCGCGCGTGCGCACGCTCTCAGTGCAGGAGATCGAGCGCCGGCTCGACGCCCGCTTCGCCCTGCTCACCACGGGCGACCGGGGCGCCCCCGCCCGCCACCGGACGCTGCACGCCGTCATCGACTGGAGCTGGAACCTCCTTACCGCCCCCCAGCAGGAGCTGCTGCGCCGCCTGTCCCTGCTGCCCGACGGCTTCGGTGCGCAGACCGCGCAGGAGGCCTCCGCCGTCGGGCTCGACGACGTCGAGGCGCTCGTCAACCAGTCCCTCCTGAACGTGACCGACGAGCCCCTGTGCCACACCGCGCGCTACCGCATGCTCGAGACCGTGCGCGAGTTCGGCGCGCTCACGCTCGACGAGGCCGGGGAGCGCGAGACCGCCCAGGAGGCGACCTACCGGTGGGCCGTCCACCTCGCGCGCCGCGAGGTCGCCCGCCTCGAAGGACCCACGCAGGTCCCGGCGATGCTCGCGCTGCGCGTCGAGCAGGAGAACCTCTTGCACGTGCTGCGCACGGCGCTCGCGGCCGACCGGCCCGACGTGGTCCTGCCCGTCTTCCATGCGCTCGGCCTGCACTGGTCCCTGCGCGGGGCCCACACCGAGGTCGTCGGGCTCGGCCGCGACGTGCTGCGCGTCGTCGCGGGCTGGCAGGGTCGGGCCGTGCGGGGCGCACCGGACGTTCCCGCCGAGCAGCTCACGCGCGAGGCGGGCATCGTGCTCTTCCTGCTCACGGCCTCGACGCCCAACGGCGACCCGGCGACCGGCGTCCGAGCAGCGGCCCGGCTGCGCCGTCTCCACCGCGACGCCGACATCGGCTCGCGCGCCGCCGCGCTCACCGACCTCCTGGCCGACGCGGGCGACCCGCTCGGCATGGGACCGCGGCTCGCCGAGCTCCACGGGTCGCCCGACCCGTTCGTCGCGCTCGTGACCCACCTGCTCAGCGCCCAGCTCTCCGAGAACGCCGGACGCCTCGACGAGGCGATCGCGCAGGTCACCGTCGCGCACGGGTTCGCGACCCGCGCCCAGGACACGTGGGGAGCAGCGACGTCGGCCCTCTTCCGCGCCCAGCTCGCGAGCGAGCAGGGCGACGCCGCCCAGGCGCTCGAGTGGGTCGCCCGTGCCCGCGAGGGGCTCGGCCGGCTGCACGCGGACGAGGACCTGCGCCAGCTCGACTGGCTCGAGGCGACGAACCTCGTCCTCGTCGGGCGCATCGCCGAGGCCGAGCCGCTGTTCACCTCGCTCGTCGAGACCGACGACGACCCCGTGCCGTCCGGGCTGGGTGGGACCGCGCACGAGCTGCGCTCGATCGGGCATGCCGGCCTGGCCGAGATCGCCGCTGCGCGCGGTGACCACGCGCGTGCCCTGGCCGAGCTCGAGGCGGCCAACGCCTCGGTCGGGAGCGGGCCTCCGCGGCGCTCGCCCTGGTACACGATGTTCGCTGCGGGGTGGCTGTCGACGATCGTGCTGCCCGCCCCCGGGACGACCGGGCCGTGGGACCCGGACCCGCTGCCCGTTCCCCAGGCCGAGCGGCTGGCCCGCGAGATCCGCGTGCGCATGATCGCCGGGCACCGCGCCGCTCCGGGGATGGTCGACTACCCCGTCCTCGGGACGGCGGCGCTCGCCCTCGGGGCGTACCTGTGGTCGTCGCCCGGGCTCGGCCGGGTCGACGACGGGCTCGTCCTGCTCGAGCTCGCGCAGCGCATGGGAGCCCGGCAGGACGTGCCCTCGCTCCGCACGCCGGACCACGTCGCGTGGGCGCGCACCCTGCACGGTGACGCGCGCGTAGACGATGTGCGCGACGCCGTCGGGCGGCTGGCGCACGACGACCTGCCCGGCCGGGTCATGGAGATCCTGCGCACCGGCCCCTGGACCCGACCCACGGCATGACGACGGGCGGTGCCCCGGCGGGATCCGCCGGGGCACCGCCCGTCCGTGGTGGAGCGCGACGCTCAGGCCTTGCGCATGTACGCCCGTACCGTGAGCGGCGCGAAGACCGCGACGATGACCGCGGCGCCGAGCAGCGAGATCACGGCGTCCGCACCGAGCACGCCGTTGTTCGTCAGCTCCCGGACCGCCGTGACCAGGTGCGAGACCGGGTTGAGGTTGACGAAGCCCTGGAGCCAGCCCGGCATGGTCTCGGGCTGGACGAACGCGTTCGAGAGGAACGTGAGCGGGAACAGGACGATCATCGAGATCCCCTGGACGCTCGACGCGGTGCGTGCGACCACCCCGAAGAACGCGAAGATCCAGCTCACGGCCCACGAGCACACGATCACGAGCAGGGCCGCCAGGACTACCGACCCCAGGCCGCCCGCCGGGCGGTAGCCCATGACGTAGCCCATCGCGAACGTGAGCGTCGTCGCGATGCCGTACCGGACGGTGTCCGCGAGCAGCGCCCCCGACAACGGCGCGATGCGCGCGATCGGCAGCGAGCGGAAGCGGTCGAACACGCCCTTGTCCATGTCCTCGCGGAGCTGGACGCCCGTGACGACCGACGTCGTGATGACGGTCTGGACGAGGATGCCCGGGATGATCGTGGGCAGGTAGCTCACGACGTCGCCCGCGATCGCGCCGCCGAAGATGTACGTGAACATCAGCGTGAACAGGATGGGCTGGAGCGTCACGTCGACGAGCTGCTCGGGCGTCCGACGGATCTTGAGGATGCCGCGGTACGCCATGGTGAACGTGTTGCGGACCGTCTGCCCGAGGCTCGTGCGGTTCGTCAGGTCGCGGTCGGTCGCGGCCTGGATCTGCTCCCGGGGAGCAGTGAGGGTCGTGGTCATCGCAGGGCCGCCTCTCGCGTGGTGCCGGTGGTCGGTACGGGCGCGCCGCCCGTGGGGCTCGGGGTGGCGTCCGCGCCCGGCTCCTCGGCCGCGACGCCGTGACCCGTGAGGGTCAGGAAGACCTCGTCGAGGCTCGGCTTGTCCATGCTGATCGAGTCGACGCCGATGCGGGCCTCGCGCAGCCGGACCAGCAGGTCCGTGACCTCGTCGGGACCCGTCACGGGCACCGTGATGCGTCGGGCCTCGGGGGACGTCGTCGCGGGCACGCCGAACGTGGCCTCGACGATGTCGAGGGCCGACCCCAGGTCCGCGGCCGCGACCAGCCCGAGCTGGAGCGACTGGTTCCCGACCGCGTCCTTGAGCTCGTCGGCCGTGCCCTCCGCGACGACGCGCCCGCGGTCGATGACCGCGATCCGGTCGGCCAGCTGGTCGGCCTCGTCGAGGTACTGGGTCGTGAGCACGACCGTCGACCCCGTCGCGACGAGCTCACGGATCGTGTCCCACATCTGGGCGCGCGTGCGCGGGTCCAGGCCCGTGGTCGGCTCGTCGAGGAAGATCAGGGGAGGCTGGGCGATGAGGCTCGCCGCGAGGTCCAGACGGCGGCGCATGCCGCCAGAGAAGTTCTTGAGCGGACGCGTCGCGGCCTCGGTCAGGCCGAAGGTCTCGAGCAGGTCGGCGGCCTTGCGTCGCGACTCGGCGCGCCCGAGGCCGAGCAGGCGCGAGAAGATCACGAGGTTCTCGGTCGCGCTGAGCGTCTCGTCGACCGAGGCGTACTGGCCCGTGACGCCGATGAGCTGGCGCACGACCTGCGCCTCGCGGACGACGTCGTGCCCGAAGACCCGGGCCTCGCCGGCGTCGGGGCGCAGGAGCGTGGCGAGCATGCTGATGGTGGTGGTCTTGCCGGCGCCGTTGGGGCCGAGCACGCCGTACACCGAGCCGGTGCGGATGCTCAGGTCGACGCCGTCGACCGCCCGGTTGTCGCCGAACGTCTTGACGAGGCCGTGTGCCTCGACCGCCCATTCGTGGGTCATGGATTCCTCCTGGTTGCTGGTGGGTCCAGCCTCCGGGAGGGGCCTGTCACGCCGGTGTCACGGCCCTGTCATGCCGCTGCCGCGGGAGTCGGGGGGAGTGAGGGGAGCGAGAGAGGGCCGTCGTTCCCGCAGGAACGACGGCCCTCTTCGGTCCTGCGGCCCAGGCGCGACGGCGGGCGGCAGCGACAGGTGGTGAGCGTCAGGCGCGGACGCGGAGCGTGAGCAGCGTCCAGGTGAGCGACGTGATGAGGAGCCCGGCGCCCAGCATGTGCGCGGCGACCAGGATCTCGGGCAGTCCCGTGAAGTACTGGACGTAGCCGATCAGCCCCTGGAGGAGCGTCACCCCGACGAGCACGAGGACGGCCTTGCGGGCACGGGCAGGGGCGGTGGCCTGACGCAGGACCATGACCGTCAGCACGACCAGCACGACGAGGAAGAGCCACACCGAGGCCGCGTGCGCCTTGCTGATGAGCGCCGGGTCGAGGGAGAAGCGGTAGGCCACCTCGTCGTCGCCCCCGTGCGGGCCCGAGCCTGTCGCCAGGACACCCAGGACCAGTAGCGGGACGGCCAGGACGGCCAGGACCCGGCCGACCAGCGTGGTCCGCCGGTCCACGGCGGCCGTGGGCTGCCCGTCGCCCTCGCCGGAGCGGTACAGGAGGTACGCCGAGACCGCCACGAGCGCGGCGGAGACGAGGAAGTGGACACCGACCACGGCAGGGTGCAGGTGCAGGAGGACCGTGACGCCGCCGATGAGGGCCTGCAGGGCCACCCCGATCAGGGGGAGCGAGCTCGCCCGCCGGAACGACGTGGAACGCGTCGTGTCCGTCCAGAGGAGCACCAGGACCGCGAGCGCGATGATCCCGACGACACCCGTGAGCGTGCGGTTGCCGAACTCGATCAGGGGGTGGATGGACATCGCCGAGTGGAACTCGGGCGTGAAGCTCCCGGGCTCGCACAGCGGCCAGGTCGAGCAGCCGAGGCCGGACCCGGTCAGACGCACCGCGCCGCCCGTGACGATGATGCCGATCTGGCCGACGAGGTTCGCGACGAGGACCGGTCGGGTCCAGCGGCGGAAGCGGTCGACCTTCGCGTACCAGGCGGGCGAGGTGGGTACCGGGGCGAGTTCTGCGCTGCTCACCGTCCAAAGGTAGCCGCGGGGACAGTGCGGCCCTCAATCGCCGAGGACCCGTGCGGGTGTGAGATTGGCCCGCAGGAGACCGCCGGAAGGGAACCGTGACGGGACGGTGCGTCGTTCCCGACGGATCATGGCCATTTCGATACCCTCACGGGACCTTTCGATACATTCCAGGGGGTTTTCGTGACCGTTTCCCGACCTGCTCGCCGCATCCAGGGGATCGGAGCGCTCGCGGTCGCCCTGCTGGTGCTGGCCGGCTGCACGCCAGGAGCGGACCCGCAGGAGACCCCGGCCGCGGGTGAGACCTCGCCCGCCTCGGGAGGGACCGGGACGACCGACGAGGAGGCGGGCGGTGACGCGGCTCCCGGGCAGACGGTCGGCGAGGAGTCCGGGACGGATGCCGGTGCCGGGGCGGGGACGGCCGGATCCTTCGACCGGACCGCGACCCTGGTCGTCCGCCCCGAGGGCTTCACCTCGGCGAGCGCCTTCCCGTCACGCGCCGGCTGGACGACGCTCGGATCGACCGGCAGGTGCACCGTGTCCAGCACCGCGACGAGCGTGCCCGACGAGGACCAGGTCGCTGCGGAGCGGGACATCTCCCTCGTCGCGCTCGCAGACCTCATGGCTCGCGAGCAACGGGCGAGCGACCCGTCGAGCGTCTCCGAGGTGCTCGTGGCCGACGGCAGCCCGGGGGAGCCCCGCGGGACGAACGCGGCCGTGCAGGAGTGGACCGTCGAGCGCGCAGGCACGGTCGTGCGCAGTCGTGTCCTGGTCCGGTCGGTGTGGACGCGCCTGTACACCGGCGAGGGGCTGCGCGAGAGCACCTACGTGGCCTTCGAGTGCACCGGGACCGCGGTCGACGAGGCGGCCTGGGCGACGGCACTGGCACAGGTGCGCCTCCCGTCCGCGGGCGGGGAGACTGCCGGCACGTGGCGGTTCGAGTGATGCGGGTCCGTCCCACGGTGAGCCGATGGCCGGGGTGCTCCCGGCGCCGGGCGACGGACTCAGTGCCAGCGGAACAGCTTGCCCGCTCCCCAGCCGAGCGCCGCGGTCCACCCCAGCAGCACGACCACGGAGAACGCCGGGACCTCGCCGAGGAGCAGCGCGCCGCGCATGGCCTCGCCCAGCGCGCCCGAGGGCAGCAGCAGCGCGACCTGCTCGAGCGCCCCGGGGAGCTGCGCGGCCGGGACCAGCACGCCTCCCGCGACGGTCAGCAGGACCAGCAGCAGGTTCGCGACCGCGAGCACGCCCTCGGCGCGCAGCGTCCCCGCGAGCAGGAGCGCGAGGCTCGTGAACGCCGCGGTGCCGAGCAGCACCGCGAGCAGGGCCGGCAGGATGCCGGCCGGGTCCGGGGACCATCCGAGCGCGAGCGCGACCCCACCGAGCACGACGACCTGGACGACCTCGACCGCGAGCACCCCGAGGATCTTGCCCGCGAGCAGCCCGCCCCGGCCCAGCGGCGTCGTGGACAGCAGGCGCAGGACGCCGTTGCGCCGGTCGAAGGCCGTCGCGATGGCCTGCGAGGTGAAGGCCGTGGACATGACGGCGAGGGCCAGGACGCCGGGCGTCACGAAGTCGATGCGCGAGTACCCCTGCGTGTCGAGGTCGATGAAGGTCGTGCGGGCCAGGCCCACGAGCAGCATCACGGGCAGGATGATCGTCACGAGCAGCTGCTCGCCGTTGCGCAGGATCATGCGCGTCTCGAACGCCGTCTGCGACGCGACCCGCCGCCACGCGGGGGCGGCGCCGTCCGCGAGGGCCGCCCCGTCGGTCGGGGCGGGCCGCTCGGCGACCGGGCCGGTCGTCGTCTGGTCGGTCATCGGAGCTCTCGTCCTGTCAGGTCGAGGAAGACGTCCTCGAGGGTGCGGCGGCCGATCGTGATGCGTGAGGCGAGCGCGCTCTCGTCCGCGAGCCAGGCGGTCACGACCGCGACGGTCGACGGGTCGACCGGCCCGGTCACGCTGTACGAGCCGGGCTGCGTCTCGGTCACGGTCCACGCGGAGGTGGGCGACGTCGTCGGGCCTGCCTCGACGCGCCGGGCCAGCGCCTCCACGTCCAGTCCCGCGCGCGCCTCGAGGCGCAGCGTGCGGTTCCCGTCCGCGGACGGGCCCGCGTGCAGCAGGTCGGCCGTCGCGCCCGAGGCGATGACCTGCCCGTGGTCCACGACGTAGACGTGGTCCGCGAGGTCCTCGGCCTCGTCCATGAGGTGGGTCGTCAGGACGATCCCGACGCCGTCCGCGCGCAGCTCGCGCACGAGCTCCCACACCGCGTGCCGGCTCTGGGGGTCCATGCCCGCGCTCGGCTCGTCGAGGAACACGACCTCGGGGCGGCCGACGATCGCCGCGGCGAGCGCGAGGCGCTGCCGCTGACCGCCCGACAGGCGTCGGACCGTGGTCCGGGCGAAGCTCGCGAGGCCCAGGCGCTCCGTGATCTCCGCCACGTCGCGAGGGTTCGCGTACATCGACGCGACGTGGTGCAGCATCTCGAGCGCGCGCACGCCCGTGGGCAGGCCGCCGTCCTGGAGCATGACCCCGACGCGCGGGCGCAGGTCGCGTGCGCTCAGCAGGGGGTCGAGCCCGAGCACCCGCACGGCGCCCGCGTCCGGGGCACGCAGCCCTTCGCAGCACTCGATCGTGGTGGTCTTGCCGGCCCCGTTGGGGCCGAGGACGGCGGTCACGGCGCCTCGTGAGGCGGTCAGGCTCAGGTGGTCGACGACCGCCCGGCCGTCATAACGCTTGACCACGTCCTGGAGGACGACGGCGGGGGAGTCGGGCACGGTGGCGATTGTAGGGGAGCCGCCTGGGGCCCGCTGTGAGGTACGCCTTGCTTGCGTCGGACCATTTAGCGCATGAGACTGTTACCTATATCGACCTGTCCCCGGGGCTCTTGCGCGCCCGCGGACCAGGCGAGGCGGATCCCAGCAGGCCGGACGACGTGGAGGTGAGGCATGACGCACGATGCACGCACGTCGGGTGCAGCCCCCCGCTCGCTGCCCGCCGTCGCGCTCGGCAGTGACGCATCCCACGTCGCCCTCGACGGTGACGGGACCACGCGCGAGCGCGTCCTCTCGCTCATCGTGACCGACGGGCCCGTGAGCGCCGCCTCGCTCGCGACGGACCTGGGCCTCACGCCCGCAGGCGTCCGCCGCCACCTCGCGCAGCTCGAGACCGACGGCCTCATCTCGGTCCACGACTCGGGCACCACCACGGGCATGCGCGGACGCCCCGCACGGCACTACGTCGCGACGAACCGGGGCCAGTCCGAGCTCTCGGGGGCCTACCCCGACCTCGCGACCCAGGCCCTGCGCTTCCTGCGCGACGTCGCGGGCGAGGACGCGGTCGAGGACTTCGCGCGTCGTCGCCTCGAGGAGCTCACGGACCGCTACGCGCCCCGCATCACGGCCGACGACGTCGCGGGCCGCGCCGAGCAGCTCGCCGCGGTCCTCGCCGAGGACGGGTTCGCGGCGAGCGTGCGCCCCGTCGCCGGGACCGCGACCGTCCAGCTCTGCCAGGGGCACTGCCCGGTCCAGCACGTGGCCGAGGAGTTCCCCCAGCTCTGCGACGCCGAGGCCCAGGTCTTCTCCCAGCTCCTCGGCTCGCACGTCCAGCGGCTCGCGACCCTCGCGGGCGGCGGGCACGCGTGCACCACCAACGTCCCCGTGCTCCCCGCGGTGACCCGCGCACCCGAGGCGAGCGACGCCGTCGGGCACGAGACCACCGGACGTCGCGCCACCGCGCGCGGACCGCGCGCCCCGGCGCACCCCCCAGCACGACACCCCGAACCGACAGGTTCATCGACCACCGCCCCACCGCCCCCCTCCGTCGTCGACGGAACGTGGAAGGAATGACATGAGCGCTCCCACCCAGGACACCGCTGGCGTGTCCCAGAGCACCGGCCAGTCCGACGAGGAGATCATCGCCTCGATCGGCTCCTACGGCTACGGCTGGCACGACAAGGACGACGCCGGTGCCACCGCGCAGCGTGGCCTCTCCGAGGCGGTCGTGCGCAACATCTCGGCGCTCAAGAGCGAGCCCGAGTGGATGCTGAACTACCGGCTCAAGGCCCTGCGCCTGTTCGACAAGAAGCCCATGCCCAACTGGGGCAGCGACCTGTCGGGCATCGACTTCGACAACATCAAGTACTTCGTGCGATCCACCGAGAAGCAGGCCACCTCGTGGGACGACCTGCCCGAGGACATCAAGGACACCTACGACAAGCTCGGCATCCCCGAGGCGGAGAAGCAGCGCCTCGTCGCGGGCGTCGCGGCCCAGTACGAGTCCGAGGTCGTCTACCACCAGATCAACGAGGAGCTCGAGAAGCAGGGCGTCATCTTCCTCGACACCGACACCGCGCTGCGCGAGCACCCCGAGCTCTTCCAGGAGTACTTCGGCACCGTCATCCCCTCGGGTGACAACAAGTTCGCCGCGCTCAACTCGGCCGTGTGGTCCGGCGGCTCCTTCGTCTACGTCCCCCCGGGCGTCCACGTCGAGATCCCGCTGCAGGCCTACTTCCGCATCAACACGGAGAACATGGGCCAGTTCGAGCGCACGCTGATCATCGCGGACGAGGGCTCGTACGTGCACTACGTCGAGGGCTGCACCGCCCCGATCTACTCGAGCGACTCGCTGCACTCCGCGGTCGTCGAGATCATCGTCAAGAAGAACGCCCGCGTGCGGTACACGACCATCCAGAACTGGTCGAACAACGTGTACAACCTCGTCACCAAGCGTGCGACGGCGGCCGAGGGCGCGACCATGGAGTGGGTCGACGGCAACATCGGCTCCAAGGTCACCATGAAGTACCCCGCGATCTACCTGCTCGGCGAGCACGCCAAGGGCGAGACGCTGTCGATCGCGTTCGCGGGCGAGGGCCAGCACCAGGACGCGGGCGCCAAGATGGTGCATGCGGCCCCGCACACGTCCTCCTCGATCGTCTCGAAGTCCGTGGCGCGCGGCGGTGGACGCACGTCCTACCGTGGCCTCGTCCAGGTCCTCGAGGGAGCGGAGCACTCCGCCTCCACCGTTCTGTGCGACGCGCTGCTCGTCGACCAGATCTCCCGGTCCGACACCTACCCGTACGTCGACGTCCGCGAGGACGACGTCTCGATGGGTCACGAGGCGACCGTGTCGCGCGTGAGCGAGGACCAGCTGTTCTACCTCATGTCCCGAGGCATGGCAGAGACCGAGGCCATGGCCATGATCGTGCGCGGGTTCGTCGAGCCCATCGCGCGCGAGCTGCCCATGGAGTACGCGCTCGAGCTCAACCGCCTCATCGAACTGCAGATGGAAGGGTCCGTCGGCTAAATGACTACTACTGCGAGCACCACAGAGACCGAGCCGATCGGCCTGAGCACGGACCACACGCAGGCCGTCCAGGACGGCGCTCACTCGCACGGGGTCGGCGGCACGCCGCAGGGATCCCGCGCCGAGCGCATCACCTCGTTCGATCCGACCGTCATCACCGTGCCCACCGGGCGCGAGGAGGAGTGGCGCTTCTCGCCGGTCCCGCGCCTCGCCCCGCTGTTCGCGGCCGAGCTCGGCAGCGCCGGCGTGCGCACGACCGTGGTCGACGCCCCCGAGGTCACGGTCGAGATCGTCGGCCGGGACGACGAGCGGCTCGGCCGCGCGGGCGTCCCCGGCGACCGCACCGCCGTGACCGCGTGGAACGCGTTCGCCGAGGCGACCGTCGTGACGATCCCGGCCGAGGCCGTGGCCAGCGAGGTCACGTCCGTGCGCATCGAGGGCCTGTCCGACGAGCCCACCGCGACGCACCTGCTGATCCAGGCCGAGCGTCACAGCGAGTCCGTCGTGGTCATCGACCACGTGGGCTCCGCGACGCTCACCGAGACGGTCGAGATCGTCGTCGAGGACGGCGCGCACCTCACGGTCGTGTCGGTCCAGGACTGGAGCGCGGGCGCCGTGCACGCGAGCTCGCACCGCGCCCGCATCGGCCGCGACGCCAAGCTCAAGCACGTCGTCGTGACGTTCGGCGGCGACGTCGTGCGCGTGACCCCGGACGCCGAGTTCACCGGCACCGGTGGCGAGGTCGAGATGGTCGGCCTGTACTTCGCGGACGCCGACCAGCACCAGGAGCACCGTCTCTTCGTCGACCACGCTGTCCCGAGCTGCAAGTCGCGCGTCACCTACAAGGGCGCGCTGCAGGGCGAGGGCGCGCACACGGTCTGGGTCGGCGACGTGCTGATCCGTACCGAGGCCGAGGGCACCGACACCTACGAGCTCAACCGCAACCTCGTCCTCTCGGACGGCGCGCGGGCCGACTCGGTGCCGAACCTCGAGATCGAGACGGGCCTCATCGAGGGTGCCGGGCACGCCTCGGCGACCGGTCGCTTCGACGACGAGCAGCTCTTCTACCTGCAGGCCCGTGGCATCCCCGAGGCCGACGCCCGTCGCCTCGTGGTCCGCGGCTTCTTCGCGGAGCTCATCCAGGAGATCGGTGTCCCGTCGGTCGAGGAGCGTCTGCTCACCTCGATCGAGGCCGAGCTCGCCAAGTCGATGAGCGTCATCGAAGGCCGGTGACCGGACCCGCATGACTGCACAGCTTGCTTGCATGACCGACGACGTGGCGCCCGAGGAGGCGCTGCGCGTGGAGCTCGAGGGCGAGAAGGGCCCCGTGGAGGTCGCGGTCGTCCGCGACGGCGACGGGAACTGGCACGCCATCTCGGACATCTGCTCCCACGGCGCGGTCTCGCTGTCCGACGGCGAGGTCGAGGGCTGCTTCATCGAGTGCTGGCTGCACGGCTCGCAGTTCGACCTGCGGACCGGCATGCCGACCGCGCTGCCCGCGATGCGCCCTGTGCCCGTCTACCCGGTCACGATCGACGGCGAGCGCGTGCTCGTCGACATCGACCAGACCGTCTCCCCGTCCTGACCCCTGAACTTTCTCGATACTTTCCGAATACTGGAGAACACCACATGTCCACTCTGGAGATCCGCGACCTGCACGTCAGCGTCGAGACCAAGGAAGGGCCGAAGCCGATCCTGCGCGGCGTCGACCTGACCATCAACAGCGGCGAGACCCATGCGATCATGGGCCCCAACGGCTCGGGCAAGTCGACCCTCGCGTACTCGATCGCCGGTCACCCCAAGTACACGATCACGAGCGGCACCGTGACGCTCGACGGCGAGGACGTCCTCGCGATGACGGTCGACGAGCGTGCCCGCGCCGGCATGTTCCTCGCCATGCAGTACCCCGTCGAGGTCCCGGGCGTGTCCGTCTCGAACTTCCTGCGCACCGCGAAGACCGCGATCGACGGCGAGGCCCCTGCGCTGCGCACGTGGGTCAAGGACGTCAAGGGCGCCATGGAGAACCTGCGCATGGACTCGTCCTTCGCCGAGCGCTCGGTCAACGAGGGCTTCTCCGGTGGTGAGAAGAAGCGCCACGAGATCCTGCAGATGGAGCTCCTCAAGCCGAGCATCGCGATCCTCGACGAGACCGACTCGGGCCTCGACGTCGACGCGCTGCGCATCGTCTCGGAGGGCGTCAACCGCGCCAAGGCGAGCACCGACGTCGGCGTGCTGCTCATCACGCACTACACGCGCATCCTGCGATACATCAAGCCGGACTTCGTGCACGTGTTCGTCGACGGCCGCATCGCCGAGGAGGGCGGCCCCGAGCTCGCCGACCGCCTCGAGAACGAGGGCTACGACCGCTTCCTGACCGGCGCGGCCACGGCCTGACCCGGCCGGCCGCCCGTCGGCCTCCCGCCCGCCGGTCCGCCGGCGGGCACCTGACACACCCGAGGAGACTTCCGATGACCACCACCGACACCGTGCGGGCCGGGCTGAGCGCCACCGAGCTCGCCGCCGTGCGAGCCGACTTCCCGCTGCTCGCCCGCACGGTGCGCGGTGGCCGTCCGCTCGTCTACCTCGACTCGGGCGCCACGTCGCAGAAGCCCCAGGTCGTCCTCGACACCGAGGTCGACTTCTACGAGGAGCGCAACGCCGCGGTGCACCGCGGTGCGCACCAGCTCGCGGAGGAGGCGACCGAGGCGTTCGAGGACGCCCGGTCCGCGGTCGCGCGCTTCGTCGGGGCGGACGCCGACGAGATCGTGTGGACCTCCGGGGCCACGGCCGCGATCAACCTCGTGACGTACGCGCTGTCGAACGCGACGATCGGTCGCGGGGGAGAGGCGGCCCGCCGCTTCGCCCTCGCGCCGGGCGACGAGATCGTCCTGACCGAGGCCGAGCATCACGCGAACCTCGTGCCGTGGCAGGAGCTCGCGGCGCGCACCGGAGCGGTGCTGCGCTGGTTCGGTGTCGACGACGAGGGGCGCATCCGCGTCGACGAGGCGGCCTCGGTCATCACCGAGCGCACGCGCGTCGTCGCGTTCACGCACGCCTCGAACGTCACGGGCGCGATCACCCCGGTCGCGCCGATCGTGGCGCGGGCCAAGGAGGTCGGGGCGCTCACGTTCCTCGACGCGTGCCAGTCCGTGCCGCACCTGCCGGTCGACCTGCACGACCTGGACGTCGACTTCGCCGCGTTCTCGGGCCACAAGATGCTCGGCCCCACGGGGATCGGCGCGCTCTACGGGCGGCGTGAGCTGCTCGAGGCGCTGCCCCCGGTCACGACCGGCGGCTCCATGATCGAGGTCGTGACCATGACGGAGGCGTCGTACATGCCGCCGCCGCAGCGCTTCGAGGCCGGCACGCAGGCCGTCGCGCAGATCGTCGGCCTCGGTGTCGCGGCGCAGTACCTCGAAGAGCTCGGGATGGAGAACGTCGCGGCCCATGAGCACGACCTCGCGGTCGAGCTGCTCCGGATCGCGGACATCCCGGGCGTGCGGGTCATCGGTCCGAGGACGCCCGAGGACCGCCTCGCGGTCGTCTCGTTCGTCGTCGAGGGCGTCCACGCCCACGACGTGGGCCAGGTGCTCGACGACGCCGGCATCGCCGTGCGGGTCGGTCACCACTGCGCCCAGCCCCTGCACCGACGGTTCGGGGTCGCCGCCACGGCGCGCGCCTCGGCCTCGGTGTACACGACGTCCGAGGACGTCACGGCGTTCCGGGAAGGTTTGGCGGGGGTCCGGGCGTTCTTCTCAGTGGACTGACGCGCGCACGTCCACGTCGACCGTGGGCGCGACCCGTCTCGCCCCCGCCTTCCAGCGAACCGCAGGATGCACCGAAGGAGCAGGACCCCAGCAATGAGCAGCTCGATGGAGCAGATGTACCAGCAGGTCATCCTCGACCACGCGAAGTCCCCGCACGGGCGCGGCTTCGTGGAGCTCGCGGAGGGGCACCTGCACGGTGAGTCCCACCAGATCAACCCCACGTGCGGTGACGAGGTCACCCTGCGCGTCGAGTTCAACACCGCGGACCCCGCGGCCCCCACGATCTCGCGCGTGAGCTGGGAGGGTCAGGGCTGCAGCATCTCGCAGGCCTCGCTGTCCGTGCTCACCGACCTGGTGACCGGAGCCCCCGTCGCGGAGTCCGAGCACCTCGGCGAGCTCTTCCGCCAGCTCATGCAGTCGCGCGGCAAGGGCCTCGACGACGAGCGCGAGGACGAGCTGGGTGACGCCACGGTCTTCACGGGCGTCTCGCAGTACCCCGCGCGTATCAAGTGCGCCCTGCTCGGCTGGGCCGCGCTGCGTGACACCCTGGCGACGTCCGGAGTCCTCGCGGGCCCGGGCACCGCCTCTCAGCCCTCGCTCGACCACCCTCTGTCCCCGCAGTCCCCCCAGGAGAACCGATGACGACCGAGACCCCCGCCGCCTCTGCGGCACCGACCCCGCCGACCGCGGCCGACGTCGAGGAGGCCATGCGCGACGTCATCGACCCCGAGCTCGGCATCAACGTCGTCGACCTCGGGCTCGTCTACGGCATCCAGGTCGACCAGAACAACCACGCCGTGATCGACATGACGCTCACGTCGGCGGCCTGCCCGCTCACGGACGTCATCGAGGACCAGACGGCGCAGTCCCTCGACGGGCTGATCGACGGCTTCCGGGTCAACTGGGTCTGGATGCCGCCGTGGGGCCCCGAGAAGATCACGCAGGACGGCAAGGACCAGCTGCGCGCGCTGGGCTTCAACGTCTGACGCCCGCCTCAGGGACTTGCGTCGAAGGGGCCGTCGTTCCTCCCGGGACGGCGGCCCCTTCGACGTGCTCACCGGCTCACGCCACCGCGAGCCGGGGGACGGGCTCGGCGGCAGCCGGCCACCCGGCGCGAGCGGCGGCGCCCGGCGTCACTTCGAGTGCTTGTGGTTCGTCCCGGGGTAGACGGCGTCCACCTCGACCTCGACGAGCCAGCCGTTGACCGGCAGGTTCTCGATCTCGAGCGCGAACCGCGAGGGACGCGCCTCGTTGACGACCATCGGCTTGGTCGTCACGGAGCCGAGCTGGACGTCGAGCGTCGCGCCCGTCGCGAGGTTCGTGTTGGCGAAGAACTGCCGGTACGCCCGGTTCCACCCGGCGAAGTCCATCTTCGCCTCGCCCTCGGGGTTCTGGAGGAAGACCCGCATCGAGACGACGTCCTCGTAGGACAGCCCGGCCTTCGTGAGGTTCTCACCGATGCGCATGAGGGCGTTGATGCCCTGGGCCTCGGTGAGGGTGACCCCGGCCGGCAGCTGGCCTCCCGGGAAGACGTCGGTCGGGATGTACCGGGCCTCGGCCGACACGCCGGGGGCCGTGTTCATCGCCGACGGACCGAGTCCCGAGGACTTGTACCAGGAGACGTTCTTGCCGATCGCGACGCCGTCGGCGATCGAGGCCGTGTCACCCGTGATGAACGAGACGGCCTCGGTCGGCGCGGGCTCGAAGAGCTTGCCCTTCGCGTAGGCGGTGCCCGGGACGGCGACGGCTGCGGTCACGACGACCGCGGCGATGATCTTGACGCTGTTCTTCATGAGGACCTCCAGTGGCGGTGCAGCGCGCGGGGCGCCTGGCACGTGTCGGTCCGGTGGGTACCGGATGGCGAGGACCGTAGTGAGGTGCCGTTTCGGCGCGATGAACGCCGAGGTTCGGGCTGAAGTCGGGCCGATGCCTCGTATCGCCGGATCCGCCTGCAGAGGGCATCCGACAGGAACCTCGCGAAACAGACTTGTTACCCCCCGCAACTGTCAGGAAACGCCGAGGAACCGTCCAGGGAACCTGAGGCGCCTAGCGTCACGCACGGTGCTGGCGGCGGCACCCGGCGCTCGCGGCCGTGGACCCCCGTCCGTCAGACCGACAGATGAGAGGTAGGGCATCGTGGTCTCAGAAAACGGCTCCTCCGGCGTCTCGCGCCGCAACTTCCTCCAGGCAGTCGGCGTGGGCTCCAGCGCCGGTGTCATGTTCGCGACGATGGGCGCCGTCGGGCTCGCCCCGACGGCCGCGGCGCAGCCGCGGAACGAGTCCTGGACGCCCCCGAGGGGCAGCGACTTCTCGCTGACCGGGCGCTCCGCCAAGAAGGTCGTGGTCGTCGGTGCGGGGCCCGCCGGGCTCGCGTCGGCGTACGAGCTGCAGAAGGCCGGATACCGGGTGACGGTGCTCGAGGCCCGTCACCGTGCGGGCGGCCGGACGCTGACCATACGCAACGGCGACTCCGAGACGGACATCAACGGCGTCAAGCAGACCGCCCGGTTCTCCGACGGCACGTACATGAACGCGGGCGCCGGTCGCATCGCTCAGTGGATGGTGACCATGGACTACCTGCGCGAGCTGGGTGTGCCGTACGAGGTCTTCACCAACGCCAACGCCGACGCCTACCTCTACAACGAGCGCTCGGGCGCGACCCCGGGCAACCCGGTCCGGTACCGCACGGCCAAGGCCGACGTGTTCGGCTACACCTCGGAGCTGCTCAGCATGGCGGCCGACCAGGGTGCGCTCGACCAGAAGCTGACCGCTGCGGACAAGGAGAACCTGCGGTCCTTCCTGCGCAGCTGGGGGTCGCTGACGGCCGACGGGAAGTACCAGGGCGGGAGCAACCGCGGGTACTCGGTCTACCCGACGGCGTGGAACGAGCACGGCACGCCGCTGCCCGGACCGGGCACGGTTTCGGAGGTGCTCGCCTCGAAGGTGGGGCAGTACTTCCCGTTCGAGATCAACTGGGAGCAGTCGATGCTCATGTTCCAGCCCAAGGGCGGCATGGACACGACCTACGAGTACTTCGTGCGCGCCATCGGCAAGCAGAACGTGCTCTTCAACTCACCGGTCACCGGGGTCGAGAACACGAGCCGCGGGGTCAAGGTCACCTACACGGCGGCGAACGGCAAGGCCCGCCAGATCGACGCCGACTTCGCGATCGTGTCCGCCCCGGCAGGGCTCATGCGTCGCTGGAGCACCAACTGGGGCCCGGACATCGACGCGGCGCTGGGCGAGTTCGCGGTCGGCTCACCCGCGGGCAAGATCGGCCTGCAGTACCGGTCGCGCTTCTGGGAGGACGACCACCGCATCTACGGCGGCATCACTGAGACCGACATGGACCTGGCCCACATCTGGTACCCGTCCTACGGGTACGGGGAGCGCAAGGGGCTCGTCGTCGGCTACTACAACACGGGGGCCAACGCGCGGGCCTACGCGGACATGGCGCCCAAGCAGCGCGAGCTGCGCGCGGTCGAGCAGGGCGTCAAGATCCACGGCGAGAAGTACCGGACCGAGCTCGAGAGCTCGTTCTCGATCGCGTGGCACAAGGTGCCGTACATCGAGGGCGCCTGGGCGTACCCGAACACCGAGTCCGCGCGCTTCAAGCAGCTCCAGCAGGGCGCGGGCAACGTCTACTTCGCGGGGGACTGGATGTCCGAGATCTCCGCCTGGCAGCACGGTGCGTTCTGGTCGGCGCGGTACGCCGTGCAGAACCTCCACCAGCGCGTCATGTCGAGCTGACGCGGTGAAGGGGTCCGGGGTCCTCGGCTCGCCCGAGGGCCCCGGACCGCGGCTCGCCGCCCGAGGCAGGCTCGTCAGCCCTGGGTACGGGCTCCGAGCCCGTGCGCCGGAACGCCGGGATCCTATCCGACCTGGCGCTCTCACCCGTCGGCGGGCAGGAGAGGTGGGTGCTCCAGGACGCGTGGGCGGTACTCGACGATGTGGATCCCGGTGTCGAAGGTGCGGTGGTCGATCATCTCGAGGGCGACGTCTGGATAGCCGTCGTAGATCCGCTCGGCTCCGGTCGCACCGGTGATCACGGGGAACATCCCGACCCGGAACCGGTCGACCAGCCCCGCCCGCAGCAGCGTCCGCGCCACGCTGAGGCTGCCGATCGTGCTCAGGAGCCCGTCCTCGTCGGCCTTCATGGCGCGGACGGTCTCCACCGCGTCGCCGCGCACCAGCGTGGAGCTGGCCCACGTCAACGGTTCGGTGAGCGTGCTGGAGAAGACCACCTTCCTCGCCGCCGTGAGCTCGTCGACCGACGCCTCCTCGTCTGCGGTGAACTCGTCGGTCCCCGCCGGCATCTGCCCGGCCGCGAAGCCCGACATCAGCCGGTAGGTGTTCGCGCCCATCAGGTACGTGACCTCGGGTTGCTCCTCGAGCCACGCGAGGTACTCAGGGCCCTCGAGCCCCCAGAACCCGGGCCAGCCCTCGCCCGACGCGTAGCCGTCGAGCGAGGTGATGAAGTCCACGAGCAGCTCAGCCATCGGTCCGTCCCCGTCCTCGGTGCTCCCGTGCAGTGATGCCGCTCGACGGCGGCCTGGTCTCACTCGTGAGACGGCTGCGCGACCGAGAACTCATCGGTCGGTCGGAGGTGCACGTGCGCTGGGCGCTCACGGACGGTCCGACGACCGCCGTCAGGGTGAGCGGGAACGGGACCGCTCAGAGCGTCGACGCCTCGAGCGCGTTGCAGTCCTGGAACGACCCGCCGTCGTAGCCCGTCATGAACCAGCGCTGGCGCTGCTCACTCGATCCGTGCGTCCACGCCTCGGGGTTCACCGAGCCCGTCGCGGACTGCTGGATGCGGTCGTCGCCCACGGCCGAGGCTGCGGAGAGGGCATCCTTCAACTGCTCCTGCGTGATGGGGGCGAGGTACGCCACGCCGGTCTGGGGGTCGATCGTCGTGGCCGCGTTCCCCGCCCACATGCCCGCGAGGCAGTCGGCCATGAGCTCGATGCGCACCGAGTCGGACTCGGGCCCGGTGCCCGAGCGGTCCGCGGACGACATGGCCCCCGAGAGCTGCTCGATGTGGTGTCCGAACTCGTGCGCCACGACGTACTCCTCGGCGAGCGGACCGCCCGAGGAGCCGAAGCGGTCGCGCAGCTCGTCGAAGAAGGACACGTCGATGTACACGGTCTGGTCCGGCGGGCAGTAGAACGGCCCGACCGCACTGGTCGCCGCGCCGCACGCGGTCTGCGTCGAGCCCGGAAAGCTCACGACGTCAGGGACGACGTAGGCCACCCCGACCTGCGTGGGCAGCGCCTCGGCCCAGTAGGCGTCGAGGGACTGTGCGGTCGCGGACAGCCGGCACTCGCGCTCGGTGTTGGCCTGCTCGACCGTGCACTCCTCCACGAACTGCTGCTGCCCCGTGTCCTCGGTGCTGGTCGACTGGACCTGCTCGCCCACGGCCCCGAGCACGCTGCCCAGGTCGCCGCCGTTGAGCAGGGCGACCACGACCGCCACGAGCACGGCCGCGATGCCGCCGCCCGCGATCGCAGGACCCTTGCCACGGCCGCCCTTGCGGACACGGCCGCCCTCGAAAGAACCACCCTCGTTGAACGTCACAGGTCAACGCTACCCGTCGCCGCAGGTCACGGCGCCCTGCGGGCGCTGTCCGGTCGGCGATGCCCCGGCGTGGCTCGCCGTGCGCGGGAGCCGTCGGCGGGGAGGCCGCCCTTCGCTGCCCGACGGCGCAGCCCGCCGCGCGCTCTCGCCGCGCCCGGGTGCGGCTCGTCCCGGAGGGGAGCGACGACGTCGGGCAGGAAAGGTGGTCGCCGAGAACGAGGTTGCGGTCGTTTCAGGGCTCAGAACGAACGCAACCTCGTTCTCGGCACCCGCGACCTGACCAGGAACAGAGCAGTACGGCCCCCGCGGCGGTCCGGTCCGCAGCCGGCCCACCCACTGTGACGGACCAGCCCGCGAAATCCCGTTCCGTCCGCAGCCGCGCGGCACTAGAATCGGTGGCGTTTGTGTCTCGCACACGGCGCGGTCCCGCGCCGGGCAAGACTCCTGGACACCCCACGACCCCGCCGGAGGAACTCTCTGTGATCACTGCCCATGCCGTCGAGCTGCGCGTCGGCGCCCGCGTCCTGCTGGACGAGGCGTCCTTCCGCATCGCTGCCGGAGACCGGATCGGTCTGGTGGGTCGCAACGGAGCGGGCAAGACCACCCTGACGAAGACCCTCGCGGGGGAGACCCAGCCCACAGCCGGGCAGATCGTGCGCACGGGCGAGGTCGGCTACCTGCCGCAGGACCCCCGTACGGGCGACCTCGACGTGATCGCGATGGACCGCGTGCTCTCGGCGCGCGGGCTCGACGTCCTCGTGCGCAAGATGCGCGAGACCGAGGGCGAGATGGCGAGCGCCGACGCGGACACGCACCTGGCCGCGATGGACCGCTACCCCAAGCTCGAGGAGCGCTTCACGGCCGCTGGCGGGTACGCGGCGGAGAGCGAGGCGCAGCGCATCACCTCGAACCTGGGCCTCGACGAGCGCATCCTCGCGCAGCCGCTCAACACGCTCTCGGGTGGTCAGCGCCGCCGCATCGAGCTCGCACGCATCCTGTTCTCGGGCGTCGAGACGCTCCTGCTCGACGAGCCGACGAACCACCTCGACGCCGACTCGATCCTGTGGCTGCGCGACTACCTGAAGAACTACTCGGGCGGGTTCGTGGTCATCAGCCACGACGTCGAGCTGCTCTCGGCGACCGTCAACAAGGTCTTCTACCTCGACGCGAACCGCGGCGTCCTGGACCAGTACAACCTGGGCTACAAGGCGTACCTCGAGCAGCGCGAGACCGACGAGCGTCGTCGCCGCCGCGAGCGCGCCAACGCCGAGAAGAAGGCCGGCACGCTGCTCGCGCAGGCCGAGAAGATGCGCGCCAAGGCGACCAAGGCCGTGGCCGCGCAGAACATGATCAAGCGCGCCGAGCGCATGCTCTCGGGCCTCGAGGGCGAGCGCGTGAGCGACAAGGTCGCCAAGCTGCGCTTCCCGACCCCCGCCCCGTGCGGGCGCACCCCGATCACGGCCGAGGGGCTGTCCAAGTCCTACGGGTCGCAGGAGATCTTCGCGGGCGTCGACCTGGCGATCGACCGCGGCAGCCGGGTCGTGGTGCTCGGGCTCAACGGTGCCGGCAAGACGACGCTGCTGCGCATCCTGGCGGGCGTCGAGAAGGCCGACACGGGTGAGGTCATCGCGGGGCACGGGCTCAAGCTGGGCTACTACGCCCAGGAGCACGACACCCTGGACATGGACGTGACCGTCGTCGAGAACCTGCGCCACGCGGCGCCGGACCTCACGGACACGCAGGTGCGCTCGGTCCTCGGCTCGTTCCTGTTCTCGGGCGACGACGCCAACAAGCCCACGCACGTGCTGTCGGGTGGGGAGAAGACGCGCCTCGCGCTCGCGACCATCGTCGTGTCGGGTGCGAACGTGCTGCTCCTCGACGAGCCCACCAACAACCTGGACCCGGCCTCGCGGGCGGAGATCCTCGACGCGCTCAAGAACTACGAGGGGGCCGTGGTCATGGTCACCCACGACGACGGCGCGGTCGAGGCGCTCTCTCCCGAGCGCGTCCTGCTGCTGCCCGACGGCGACGAGGACCTGTGGAACGACTCCTACGCCGAGCTCATCTCGCTGGCCTGATCGACCGGTCTGCTCCCTGGAGCAGGCGGGCCGTTCGTCGTTCCCGGCGGGCGGGTCGGTGCGGCGGACGCTGCGGGTGTGGTGCGGCGGTCAGGTCCGTGCGTCGTCGTGCGCGGAGGGCTCGTGCGCGGCCGCCTGGGCGTCGAGGAGGGCGTCCTCCTCCTCCTCGGCGGTCGGCCCGCGCCGACGCCGGGGAGCGGGCTCCCCGGGGGTCCGGCCCGCGGCGCGCTGCTCGCCGAGCAGGTCTCCCGCGGTCACGGTCTCGCGCTTCTCGCGGCGGATCAGGATGAGGAAGCCGCCGATCGCGCCCGCCGCGAACACGAACCACTGGAACGTGTAGGACAGGTGCGAGCCGGGATCGGTGTCCGGGACGGCCAGGGCCCGCAGCGAGGCCGCGGGAGCCGGGTCCTCGGCACGGAGCGAGCCGTACGCGCCGACGGTCATCCCGTCGGCCCACGCGCCGCCGTCGGGCCCCTCGGCGAGCACCTGGGCCGTGTTGATGGCCTGGACCTGCCCGTCGGGTGCGTCGCGGCTCGACGCGGGCTCGTCGGCGCGCAGGCTCACGGTCACCTCGACGCGGCCCGACGGCGGAGCGGCCACCTCGTCGGGTGCGCTCGCGTCGGCGCCCAGCGGGACGAAGCCGCGGTCCACGACCATGACGACCGGCTCGCTGCCGTCGGTGGGCTCGGTGACGAACGGGACCAGGACGTGGAACCCGGCCTTGCTGCCGACCGGACGGTTGCGCAGGAGGACGCTCGCCTCGGGGACGTAGCTGCCCTCGAGCGTGACCTGCTGCCACACCCGCTGCGGGTCCAGCTCGGCGCCCGGCCCTGGCAGGACGTCAGCGAGCGGGACCGGCGTCGCGTCGTAGTTGGACTCGATGATCTCGATCTGGGCCGATCGCGACTCGTACCGGTGCCACTGCCAGCGGCCCGCGAGCACGCAGAGCGCCGCCACGAGCAGGACGCCGAGCGCGAGCGTGATCCACTGGCGGACCGTCCGGGGCTCGGCCTTGGCGTCGCGCGCGACGTCCCGGGCGAGCTCGGCCGCGTCGGGGGTGCGGGCCCGCGGGCTGGAAGGCTCGGCGCTCTGCGGGGTGTCGGGGACCTCGGGGGAGGGAGGCGTCACAGCTCGGGCCGACGTTCCAGGTCGGCGACCGGCACGGTCTGCTTCCAGAAGTCCCGGGCGCCCAGGAACGTCTCGAGGTGCTCGCGGTGGTCGTCGCACGCGAGCCACACCTTGCGACGCTCGGGGGTGTGGAGCTTGGGGTTGTTCCACAGCAGGCCCCACGCCGCCTCGGCGCGGCAGCCCTTGGCGCTGCACAACAGCTCACCCTCGTCGACGGGGTCGGCGAGGTGGAGGAGGTCAACCATCGTGCGGCTCCTGCTGGGTGGGTCGGTCGGTGGGTCGGTCAGTGGCGGGGCCGGCGGCGGACCGGTCGGAAGGCTCGTCGGTCGGCGGCGGGGCGGGGGCGTCCGGGGCGGCGGGGGAGTCGGGGTCCTCACGGCGGACCCGGCCCTCGTCGTCGAGCTCGACGACGCGCCCGAGGCTCGGGTGGTCAGGGGCGGCCTCCACCTGGAGGCGCTCCATGGGCGAGACGTCGTAGGTCCTCTGGTCCCGCCCGGCGTTGACGAGCAGCACCGCGACGTACGGGAGGACGATCGCGGCCCCGATCAGGACGAACGAGAACCACCCGTGGACGATCACGGCCGCGAGGAAGCACACGAGCCGGATCCCCATCTGGATGAGGTAGCGCTTGGTGCGCCGGGCCTGGTCCTGCGCGAGCGACTCCGGTGCGTCCGAGATGCTCGGCACCTTGTTGTTGCTGCTCACCCCTCCATCCTACGTTTGTCGGAACCCGACAAAGGACCCCGGTCGCCTGTGATGGTCCCTGCGCGCACGCCGTCGGGCGCTCGCGGTACGGTCGTTGCGGCGACGTGCCGGACGAGCGGGGGAATCCCCGCCGCGGACGACGCCTCCCAGGCCACCCGAACGAGGAGATGTCGTGTCCGAAGCCCCCGCTTCCCCCAGCCCGCGCACCGTGGTCGTCACGGGCGCCAACCGGGGCATCGGCCGCTCGATCGCCGAGCGGTTCGTCGCCAACGGTGACCGTGTCGCGACGATCTACCGCAGCGGCGACCTGCCCGAGGGCGTGTTCGGCGTCGTGGGCGACATCACCGACACCGAGGCCGTCGACGCGGCCTTCACGGCGATCGAGGCCGAGCTCGGCCCGGTCGAGGTCCTCGTCGCGAACGCGGGCGTGACCCGTGACCAGCTCCTCATGCGCATGACCGACGACGAGTTCGAGTCCGTCATCGACGTCAACCTCACGGGGACCTTCCGCTGCGTGCGCCGCGTCTCCAAGGGCATGATCCGCCTGCGGCGCGGCCGCATCGTGCTCATCTCCTCGGTCGTGGGCCTGTACGGCGGCCCCGGGCAGGTCAACTACTCGGCCTCGAAGGCCGCGCTGGTCGGCATGGCCCGCTCGATCACGCGCGAGCTCGGTGGTCGCGGCATCACGGCCAACGTCGTCGCCCCGGGCTTCATCGAGACGGCCATGACCGCCGAGCTGCCCGAGGAGCGCCAGAAGCAGTACAAGGCGAACATCCCCGCGGGACGCTTCGCCCAGGCCGACGAGGTCGCGGGTGTCGTGCAGTTCCTCGCGTCCCCCGACGCGGGCTACATCAGCGGCGCCGTGATCCCGGTCGACGGCGGCCTCGGCATGGGGCACTGACCACCACCTGACGTCGTCGGGGAGCACGCGTGCTCCCCGACACACCGCACGACCCCCGAGAACTACCCCGGGCAGGTCGTCCATGAGTACGCTCAAGCAGCGCACGACGAAAGAACGGAAGAAGAATCTGATGGGTCTGCTCGAAGGCAAGAAGCTCCTGATCACCGGCGTCCTCACCGACTCCTCGATCGCGTTCCACGCGGCCCGGCTCGCCCAGGAGGAGGGGGCCACGGTCGTGCTCTCCTCGTTCGGTCGCCAGATGAAGCTCACGCAGGCGTTCGCCAAGCGTCTGCCGGTCGAGGCACCCGTCGTCCAGCTCGACGTGACGAACGAGGAGGACCTGGCGGGCCTGGCCGACGCGGTCCGCGAGCACGTGGACACGCTCGACGGCGTCGTGCACTCGATCGGTTTCGCCCCCCAGAGCGTCATGGGCGGCAACTTCCTCTCCGCGACCTGGGAGGACGTCGCGACCGCGCTGCAGGTCTCGACCTTCTCCTACAAGTCCCTCGCCGTGGCCGCCAAGCCGCTCATGACCAACGGTGGTGCCGTCGTCGGGCTCACGTTCGACGCGCAGTTCGCGTGGCCCGTGTACGACTGGATGGGCGTCGCGAAGGCCGGGCTCGAGTCGGCGAACCGCTACCTCGCGCGCGACCTCGGCCCGGAGGGGATCCGCACCAACCTCGTCTCCGCGGGCCCCATCCGCACCACCGCGGCGAAGTCGATCCCCGGGTTCGAGCAGATGGAGGACGGCTGGCCCACGCGCGCACCGCTCGGCTGGGACCAGCTGACCGCGGAGCCCGCTGCACGCGCGGTCGTCGCACTGCTGTCAGACTGGTTCCCGGCGACCACGGGGGAGATCGTGCACGTCGACGGCGGCGTGCACGCCATGGGGCTGTGACGAGAGGGGCGAACGTGCGAGACGGCAGATCGTCGGTGGCGTCCGACGCCGCCGGTTCCGGGGCGGCGGGCGGTACGCACCGCCTGGTGCTGCTCCGGCACGCCAAGGCGGAGCCTGCCGGCGGAGTCGACGACGTCCTGCGCCCGCTGGCGCTCAACGGCCGGCGTCAGGCCGGCCGGGTCGGTGCCGCGCTGGCGCACTCCGCGCTCGTCCCCGAGCTCGTCCTGTGCTCTTCTGCCCTGCGCACGCGCCAGACGTGGGACCTCCTCGCGGCGCACCTGGGTGACGTCGCCCCGGAGGTCGTGGTGACGGACACCCTGTATGCCGCGGGCGTGCGGGACGTGCTGGACATGGTCCGAGGGGCCGACTCCCGGGTGCGCACGCTCCTGGTGGTCGGTCACGAGCCGACCATGGCAGCGACCGCGGCGCACCTGGCCGGCCCCGGCTCGGACTCGGGCGCGCTCGCCCAGGTCCGGGTGGGGGTCCCCACGGCGACGTACAGCGTCCTGGAGTCCTCGACCCCGTGGGGCGAGTGGGACGGTGCGGTCGCGAACCTGTCGTACGTCGGGCGTCCCTCGAGCTGAAGGCGCGAGCCGCGCGAAGCACGAAGCCCCTTTCACCCGATCGACGAGAGGAAGGGGCTTCGTCGTACCTGCTCGCGGTCCGGGGTGATCCTCAGGCGGTCCGGCGACGGCGCGCGGATCCGCCACCATGGAGACATGACGATCGAGCTCCTGTACTTCGAAGGTTGTCCGAGCCGGACGGTCGCGCGTGACAACCTCGCGCAGGCTCTAGAGCTCGCGGGCTGTCCCGGTCGACCCGTCGAGCTCGTCGAGGTCCTGACCGACGAGCACGCCGCGGCTCTCGCGTTCCCGGGGTCTCCCACGCTTCGTCTCGACGGGCGCGACCTGTTCGAGCACCAGGAGGTGAGCGGGCTGGCGTGCCGTCTCTACCCGACCCCGCAGGGTCTCGCGGGTGCGCCCACGGTCGAACAGCTCGTCGACGCGCTCACCCCGGCGGCCTAGAGCCGGTTGCAGACGTCCTGGCCGGGCTCTTCGCCCACCGCTCGTCAACTGACGGGAGGCTCCAGGTCTCGCAGCCAGGCGGCGATCGTGGCGATGTCGGTCGAGGTCACCCCGACCGCAGGCTCGACCTGGTGGAGCAGGGCGGCACCGGGATGCTCGAGCTCGACCCACCACCGGTCGGCGTGCCCGATGACGTCGTCGATCCAGACGAACGGACGTCCGTCCGCGATCCGGACCAGCGCCTTCGTCTTCCACTGCAGGTTGTCGGCGCCGTGGTCGCCGTCGTAGGCGGGCAGATCGGCGACCCGCAGCTGCGGCAACCCCAGCAGCGGCGCGATCACCTCGTTCGCGTCGTGCATCCACGCCGTGGCCCACATCAGCTCGCACCCCAGCCCGGTCAGGAGGGTGCCCAGCGCCCGGTCGACCCGTGCCAGGTGAGGGTTCGTCGTCGCCGTCCAGGACGCGGGTGCGTCCGGGACCACGGGCATCCCGGGGCCACCGAACGGGAGCAGGGTCCCGTCGACGTCGAGGAACAGGATCGGTCGCGACGACGCCGGACGCACCCTCAGGCGGTCCGGCGCGATGCGTCGATGATCTCGAGCACCGCGTCGAGGCGCGGACCCGGGACGGAGAAGGGTGCCTGGGCGACCACGACGGGCTTGGCCGCGAACGCGATCCCGATCCCGGCCGCGCCGATCATGTCGAGGTCGTTCGCGCCGTCGCCGATCGCGACGGTGTCCGCCATGTCCACGCCCTCGCTGGCGGCGAGCTCGCGCAGCGTGACCTCCTTGGTCGCGCGGTCGATCACGGGGCCGGTCGTCCTGCCCGTGAGCAGGCCGTCCACGACCTCGAGCCGGTTCGCCCGGAAGTGCGTGATCCCGAGGCTCGCGGCCAGCGGGGCGACGATCTCCTCGAAGCCCCCGGAGACCAGGGCCACGGTCCAGCCCCGGCCCTGGAGCTCGGCGACCAGCTCGCGGGCGCCGGGCGTGAGCGTGACCCGTTCGAGCACGTCCTCGAACGCGCTGACCGGGACCCCGGCCAGCGTCGCGACCCGCTCGCGCAGGGACTCGCCGAAGTCGATCTCGCCGCGCATGGCGCGCTCGGTGACCTCGGTGACGAGCTCGCGGGTCCCGGCGTGGTCCGCCAGGAGCTCGATGACCTCCTGCGTGATGAGGGTCGAGTCGACGTCCATGACCACCAGCCGGCGGGTCGAGACGTCAGGACGGGCGGCAGTGCTATTCAACGATGGTTCCCTTGGGGACGACGGTGATGCCCGACTCGGTGACGGTGAACCCACGGGCGCGGTCCTGTGCCGGGTCGAGCCCGATGCGGGCGCGCTCGGTGACGATCACGTTCTTGTCGAGGATCGCGCGGTGGACCTGGGCGTGCCGCTCGACCTGGACCCCGTCCATGAGGACGGAGTCGGACACCGACGACCAGGAGTGCAGGTAGACGCCGGGGGACAGGACCGAGCCCACCACGGTGGCTCCGGAGATGATGACGCCGGGGGAGACGAGCGAGTCCGCGGCGTGACCCAGGCGGCCCTGCCCCGAGTGGACGAACTTCGCGGGCGGCAGGCCCACGTACCCGGTGTGCAGCGGCCACTCGTCGTTGTAGAGGTTGAAGACCGGCGTGATCGAGATGAGGTCCTTGTTCGCGTCGTAGTACGCGTCGAGCGTCCCGACGTCGCGCCAGTAGTCGCGGTCGCGGTCCGTGGAGCCCGGGACGTCGTTCCGGATGAAGTCGTAGACACCGGCCGTGCCGCGCGCGACGAAGGCCGGGACGATGTCTCCGCCCATGTCGTGGCGCGAGTCCGGGTCGGTCGCGTCCGCCGTGACGGCCGCGACGAGCGCGTCGGCGTTGATGACGTAGTTGCCCATGGACGCCAGGACCTCGAGCGGCGAGTCCGCGAGCCCGACCGGGTCGGTCGGCTTCTCGAGGAACGCGCGGATCTTGGTGGGGTCCTCGGGGTCCGTGTCGATGACCCCGAACTGGTCGGCCATCGAGATGGGCTGGCGGATGCCCGCGACGGTCAGCTCGGCCCCCGACGCGATGTGGGCGTCGACCATCTGGGAGAAGTCCATGCGGTACACGTGGTCCGCACCGACGACCACGACGATGTCGGGGCGCTCGTCCTCGATGATGTTCAGGCACTGGTAGATCGCGTCGGCGCTGCCGAGGTACCAGTGCTTGCCCACCCGCTGCTGCGCCGGCACCGGCGCGACGAAGTTCCCGAGCAACGACGACATGCGCCACGTCTTGGTGATGTGGCGGTCGAGGCTGTGGGACTTGTACTGCGTCAGCACGACGATGTGCAGGTAGTGCGAGTTCACCAGGTTCGACAGCGCGAAGTCGACCAGGCGGTAGATACCGCCGAACGGGACGGCCGGCTTGGCGCGGTGGGCGGTGAGCGGCATGAGCCGGTTGCCCTCGCCACCGGCGAGGACGATTGCGAGGACACGTGGGGCGGCCATGGGCAGAACCTTATGGCCTCGGCCGGTGTTCGTGGGGACCGAACCACGTGTTGGTCGCGGGTGATTCGCGGTGCGAGAGCGTCGCGGGCGGCCTGCCGTGCGCACGGGCCCTGCCGAGCGCGCTAGCGTGTGCCGCGTGAGAGTCGACCTGCTGACCCGTGAGTACCCGCCCTACGTCTACGGAGGCGCGGGCGTCCACGTCGCCGAGCTGTCCCGTGTGCTGCGCGAACGCATCGACGTGCGCGTGCGCAGCTTCGACGGACCCCGCAGCGAGGAGGGGGTCACGGGGTACTCGGTGCCCGGCTCGCTCTCCTCGGCGAACCCCGTGCTGGGGACGTTCGGCGTGGACCTGGCGATGGCCGACGACGTCGCAGGAGCCGACCTCGTGCACTCGCACACCTGGTACGCGAACCTCGGCGGCCACCTGGCCTCGCTCCTGCACGGGATCCCGCACGTCCTCAGCGCGCACTCGCTCGAGCCGCTGCGACCGTGGAAGGCCGAGCAGCTCGGGGGCGGCTACGCGCTGTCGGGCTGGGCCGAGAAGACGGCCTACGAGGCCGCGGCCGGCATCATCGCTGTCTCGGCCGGCATGCGCGCGGACATCCTGCGCTGCTACCCGGACGTCGACCCGGCCAAGGTGCACGTGGTCCACAACGGGATCGACCTCGACGGCTGGCGTCGCCCCGGGTCCGAGGCCCAGGTCGCCGCGGCGGACCGCGTGGTCCGCGACCTCGGGATCGACCCCGAGCGCCCGGCCGTGGTCTTCGTCGGGCGCATCACCCGCCAGAAGGGCCTGCCGTACCTGCTGCGCGCGGCCGCGCAGCTCCCTCCGGAGGTCCAGCTGATCCTGTGCGCGGGCGCACCCGACACCCCCGAGATCGCGACCGAGGTGAGCGAGGCCGTCGCGCGCCTCGCCGAGCAGCGCACCGGGGTCGTGTGGATCGAGCAGATGCTCCCGCGCGAGGAGCTCGTGGCGGTCCTGGCGGCCTCGACCGTGTTCGTGTGCCCCTCGGTCTACGAGCCGCTGGGGATCGTGAACCTCGAGGCCATGGCCGTGGGCCTGCCCGTCGTCGGCTCGGCGACCGGGGGCATCCCCGAGGTCATCGACGACGGCGTCACGGGCCACCTGGTCCCGATCGAGCAGGTCGACGACGGGACGGGCACGCCCGTGGACCCGGACACGTTCGTCGCCGACCTCGCCGCTGCGCTCGTCGCGGTCGTCTCCGACCCGGAGCGGGCGCGCGAGATGGGTCGAGCGGCCCGGACGCGCGTCGAGGAGCACTTCGCGTGGGACGCGATCGCGGACCGCACGCTCGAGGTCTACCGCAGCGTGCTCGGGTCCGGTCCCGCCGCGTAGCGGGCCGTCGCGGCGGACATGGCCCGCCGCGCGGCACGGTCGACCTCGCGCAGGGCGGTCGAGCGCTGGTCGGCCTGCCAGAGGTTGACCGCGCCGCCGTCGTCGGCCGTGGCCAGGTCCACGATGGCCCGCAGCCGCGCGGCCTGGGCGAGCACGCGCACGCGGCGCGCGTCCGACTCCGAGCGGGCCGCGGGCAGCGGCCAGTCCGGGGGGGTCGTGGACCGCAGCGACGCGATCGTCTCGGCCGCGTCCTCGCGCCAGCGGGCGACGTCGAGCGAGGCCAGGGCCTCGGTCGCGGTGAGCAGGGCCACGCGCAGGTCGCGCTCGGCGTCCGCGAGGGTCCCGACGGCGGCGAGCACCTGGGTGCGCCACGTCGGCACGGGCGTCATGCGCCACGTGACGAGGTGCCCCGTCTCGTAGACGCTCCCGAACGCCGTGACCTCGGGCACGAGCGCCCAGGCGCCCTCGGGGGACTGCACGAGCAGGCACTCCTCGGCGTCGGTCGCGTCGGCGCTCACGACCGACGGCACGCCGAGCGGGTCGCCGGGGGCCGGCAGCACCGCGCACACCTCGAACGGCGAACGGGTCCAGCGGGCGACCAGGTCGGTCAGGGTCGAGGCCGTCCCGTCGCCCTCGACCGTGTGCGGTTCGTCGTCGAGCCGCACCGCGGCGACCGCGCGGCGCACGAGGGCCGTGCCGGGGCCGTCGGGATCGACCGGCTCGTCGGCCTGCGGGCCGAGCGCCTGCGACCACAGGGCGAGGACGACGGTACGGGGGAGCGCGAGGGCAGAGTGGGATTCCACGTCCGCCAACCTATAGGGTCGTGTCCCATGAGCTCGGTTCTGGACCTGCAGGCAGTCACGGTGCGCCGTGGCACGAAGACCATCCTCGACTCCGTGGACTGGCAGGTGAACGAGGGCGAGCGGTGGGTGATCCTGGGCCGCAACGGCGCGGGCAAGACGACCCTGCTGCAGATCGCGGCAGCACGCATGCACCCCACCGCGGGCAGCGCGGACCTGCTCGGCGAGCGGATGGGCCGCACCGACGTGTTCGGGCTGCGGCCCCGCATCGGCCTGGCGAGCGCGGCGCTCGCGGAGCAGATCCCGGCCTCGGAGACCGTCCGCAACGTGGTGGTCACCGCGGCCTACGGCGTCACGGGCCGCTGGACGGAGACGTACGAGGAGTTCGACACCGAGCGTGCCGACGACCTGCTCGCGGCCTTCGACGTGCTGCCGCTGGCCGACCGACTGTTCGGCACGCTGAGCGAGGGTGAGCGCAAGCGCGTGCAGATCGCCCGCGCGCTCATGACCGACCCGGAGCTGCTGCTGCTCGACGAGCCCGCCGCCGGCCTGGACCTGGGCGGGCGCGAGGAGCTCGTCGGGGCACTCTCGGAGCTTGCTGCGGACCCTGCCTCGCCCGTGCTGGTCCTCGTGACGCACCACGTCGAGGAGATCCCGCCGGGCTTCACGCACGTCCTGCTGCTCAAGGACGGCGGCGTCCACCGCGCCGGTCCGTTGCACGAGGTCCTGACGGCGGAGAACCTGAGCGCGGCGTTCGGCCTGCCGCTGTTCGTCGCGCACGGCGGCGGTCGCTGGATGGCGCGCGCGGCGCGCTGACGCGGGGCCCGGACGCCCCGCGTCCGACACGCCCGATAGGTGCACGGAACTCGTTCTTCCGGTAAAATCTGGGCAAAGAACGCAGGTGGTGTCAACGCAGGTGATGTCGACGCGTCCACGACGCGCAGGACGAGCCGCACGACGGAAGGAACCGTCATGGACTGGTTGTGGTGGGTCGGAGCAGGTCTCCTCTTCGTCCTGATCGAGATCATCTCGCTCGACCTGGTGCTCATCATGTTCGCCGGGGGAGCGTTCGCAGCCGCTGGGGTCAACGCGGCCGGCGGTCCCCTGTGGCTGCAGATCATCACCTTCGCGGTCGTCTCGGCCGCTCTCCTGTTCTCGCTGCGCCCGTGGCTGCTGCGCCACCTGCGTCACCGCATGCCGCTCACCGAGACCGGCGCCGCCGCCCAGGTGGGTCGGTCCGCCGTCGTCGTATCCCGGGTGACCGAGCTGGGCGGCCGCGTCAAGCTCCAGGGCGAGATCTGGAGCGCCCGGACCGTGGACGGGTCGCCCGAGCTGGCGACCGGTACCGAGGTCCGTGTGGTCCGCATCGACGGGGCCACGGCCGTGGTGCAGTCGGTCGCCTCCGACAGCCACACCGTCTGAGCCCGTCCGTCCAGCCGTCGCTCCGTCCGCCCCGCCCTTCCGCCGAGAAGCATCCTCAGGAGAAAGATCGATGACTGAACCAGAACCCGGAATGATCGCCGTCTACATCGTGCTCGGGCTGATCCTGCTGTTCGTGATCATCGCGCTCGTCAAGGCGGTGCGGATCGTCCCGCAGGCCACTGCGCTGATCATCGAGCGGCTGGGTCGCTACTCGAGCACGCTCGAGCCCGGTCTGCACCTGCTGATCCCGTTCGTGGACCGCGTGCGTGCGGGTGTCGACCTGCGCGAGCAGGTGGTCTCGTTCCCCCCGCAGCCCGTGATCACCTCGGACAACCTCGTGGTCAGCATCGACACGGTCATCTACTTCCAGGTCACCGAGCCCAAGTCGGCGGTCTACGAGATCGCCAACTACATCCAGGGCATCGAGCAGCTCACGGTCACCACGCTGCGCAACGTCGTCGGCTCCATGGACCTCGAGCAGACCCTCACGAGCCGCGACCAGATCAACGGCCAGCTCCGCGGCGTGCTCGACGAGGCGACGGGGCGCTGGGGCGTGCGCGTCAACCGCGTCGAGCTCAAGTCGATCGACCCGCCCGCGAGCGTGCAGGGCTCCATGGAGCAGCAGATGCGCGCCGAGCGTGACCGTCGCGCCACGATCCTCACGGCCGAGGGCATCAAGCAGTCCCAGGTGCTGACCGCAGAGGGCGAGAAGCAGGCCGCGATCCTGCGCGCAGAGGGCAATGCGCAGGCCGCGATCCTGAACGCCGAGGGTGAGGCGCGGGCCATCCTGCAGGTCTTCGACGCGATCCACGAGGGCGACGCGGACCCCAAGCTGCTCGCCTACCAGTACCTGCAGATGCTGCCCAAGATCGCCGACGGCACCGCGAGCAAGCTGTGGGTCGTCCCCACCGAGTTCACCGCGGCGCTGGGATCCATCGCGCAGGGCTTCGGCGGCGGTGCGCCCACGCCGTCCGGCGAAGGGTACGAGCCCTCCGAGGCGGCGCGCCGCGAGCGCGACCGGGACCGCGTCAAGTTCGGCACCCCGGCACTGGTCGACCCGGCCGAGGCGCTCGCCGAGGCCCGTCGTCAGGCCGAGGCCGCGACGGCCGACGCCACGAGCGCGGGCACGCACTCGGGCCTGCCGTTCGACCCGCAGGCGGAGAGCGGGCAGCGCCCCGGGGGCCCCGGCCAGCGTTTCGCCCCGGCCCCGGAGCCGGGCACCGCGTCGCCGCGCCCGCTCGGTCCGCCGGCGGTCCCGACCGACGCGCCGGAGCCCAGCGAGGGGACGCCGGAGGATCGCCCGTAGGGCATCACCACAGCAGGACCGTACGCCCGAGGGGGCGCCGCGCTCGCGGCGCCCCCTCGGGCGTCCGTGCATCTGGTTGCGTCGGGCAACCTTGACGAGTGAGTGCTCACTCATTTAGGGTCGAGGGCGTGAGCACCCCCTCGGGCCGCGCCCGACCCATGAGCCGTGACGACCGCCGCGCGGCGATCGCCGCCGCGACCGTCCCCCTGCTCGCGCGCTACGGCTCGGCCGTGACGACCCGGCAGATCGCCCAGGCGGCCGACGTCGCCGAGGGCACGCTCTTCCGCGCGTTCGAGGACAAGGACGAGCTGATCCACGCGGCCCTCGTGGCCGCGCTCGACCCGGCGCCGCTCGTGCGCGCGATCAGCGAGACGGCCGACCGCGGGTCCCTCGCGGAGACCCTCACGGCCCTGGCCGAGCTGATCCAGGACAGCCAGCGCGCGACCGCCAAGATCGTCCAGGTCGCCCATCAGGTCATGGGGGACCGGGGCGGCCCGCCGGGCGGTCCGGGGGGCGACGCCCGCCGTCGCCACCGGGACGACGTGCACCGCAACCATGGCAAGCAGGGCCCGGACTCGCACCGCGACGCCCGGATGTCGGCCGTCCAGGACATCGTCGAGGCGATCGAGGCGAGCCTTGTCCCGTACGCGGACGAGCTGCGGACCGAGCCCCGCGTGGCCGCGAGCGTCTTCTTCTTCCTCGTGCACGGCCACGCGAGCCCGCTGCTGTTCCAGGACGGGCCGCTCGACGCGACCCAGATCGTCGACGTGTTCCTCCACGGCGTCCTCGAGGCGCCGTGCCAGGGCGCGGGCCCGCCCCACGCGGTAGGCCCGCCCCACGCGGCGGTCCGTCCGCCGGACCCGCACGTTGCAGCCCCGGGCCCGACGGCGTCGCTCGCCTGAGGCGCCCGGCCTGCCGTCGCGGACCTCACCGCGGCGTCGCATGCTGGACCTCTCGCCGAGGTCGCCGAAATCGCTCGACGTGCGCTCCGCCGTCGGGCACCTTGAGACCTGCTCGCCCCGCCCCCACCTCCGACAGGACACCCCAGATGCTCCAACGTCTCCTGAAGACCTACCTCCGCCCGTACTGGACGCCCATATCGATCCTGCTCGTGCTCCAGCTCGTGCAGACCATCGCGACCCTCTACCTGCCCAGCCTCAACGCCGACATCATCGACAAGGGCGTCACGCAGGGCGACACCGCCTACATCATGCGCACGGGCGGCGTCATGCTCGCGATCAGCCTCGGGCAGGTGATCTGCGCGATCGTCGCGGTGTACTTCGGCGCCAAGGTCGCCATGTCGTTCGGGCGGGACGTGCGCAACGGGCTCTTCACGCGCGTCCAGTCGTTCTCCGCGCAGGAGATGGGTGTGCTCGGTGCCCCGTCGCTCATCACCCGCACCACGAACGACGTCCAGCAGGTCCAGATGGTCGTGCTCATGGGCTTCACCATCATGGTCATGGCGCCCATCATGCTCGTGGGCGGCGTCATCATGGCGCTCCAGGAGGACGTCGAGCTCTCGGCGCTGCTCCTGGTCGTGGTGCCCGTGCTCGGGGTCGTCGTGGGGCTGATCATCTCGCGCATGGTGCCGTACTTCCGCAAGATGCAGAAGCGCATCGACGCGATCAACGGGGTGCTGCGCGAGCAGATCTCCGGCATCCGCGTCATCCGGGCGTTCGTGCGCGAGCGTCGCGAGGAGGAGCGCTTCGCGGTCGCCAACGACCGGCTCTACGACACCTCGCTGCGGGTCGGCAAGCTCATGGCGCTGATGTTCCCGACCGTCATGCTCGTCATGAACGCGACCAGCGTCGCGGTCCTGTGGTTCGGTGCGTACCGCGTCCAGGACGGGATGCAGATCGGGGCGCTCACGGCGTTCCTCAGCTACATCATGTACATCCTCATGGCCGTGATGATGTCGACCATGATCTTCATGATGGTCCCGCGCGCGGCCGTCTCGGCCGAGCGCATCGGCGAGGTCCTCGACACCGAGACCACCGTGGTCGAGTCCCCGACGCCGGTCCGCCTGGCGCCCCGCGAGGACCGCACCGGAGTCATCACGTTCGAGGACGTCGACTTCCGGTACCCCGGTGCCGAGGACCCCGTGCTCCACGACCTCACGTTCACGGCGCGTCCCGGCGGCACGACCGCGATCATCGGGTCCACGGGATCGGGCAAGACGACGCTGCTCCAGCTCGTCCCGCGGCTCTTCGACGCGACCAAGGGCTCGGTCCGCATCGACGGCACCGACGTCCGCGACGTCGCGCTCCAGGACCTGTGGTCGATGATCGGCTACGTCCCCCAGAAGGCCTACCTGTTCTCCGGGACCGTGCGCGACAACGTGCGCTACGGCAAGGAGGACGCGACCGACGAGGAGGTCTGGGAGGCGCTCGAGGTCGCGCAGGCCCGCGACTTCGTCGAGCATCTCGAAGGACAGCTCGACGCCCCTGTGTCCCAGGGCGGCACCAACTTCTCGGGCGGCCAGCGCCAGCGGCTCGCGATCGCCCGGGCGATCGTGCGCAAGCCCAGCGTGTACCTGTTCGACGACTCGTTCTCGGCCCTCGACTACGCGACCGACGCCGCCCTGCGGCTCGCGCTCGCACCCCGCACCCGCGAGGCCACGGTCCTCCTGGTCGCCCAGCGGGTCGCGACCATCCGCCACGCCGAGCAGATCGTCGTGCTCGAGCACGGGCGCATCGTCGGCACCGGCACCCACGACGAGCTCCTGGAGACGTGCGAGACATATCAGGAGATCGTGTACTCGCAGCTCTCGGCGCAGGAGGCAGCATGAGCACCCAGACCCCCCGCCCTGGCGACAACCCGGGCGACAAGAACGCCGAGACCTTCGTGACGTCGTCGGGCGGTGTGCAGGACGGCGCGCCGACGCACGACGCTCCGGAACCCCAGGACGGGGCGGACGCGGCGGGCGACAAGCCCGACCTGTCCACCACACGCCTCAAGGGACGCCCGCAGGGCGGCGGCCACGGCCCCATGGGCGGCATGGGCATGCCCACCGAGAAGGCCATGGACTTCACGGGCTCGCTCAAGCGCTTCGCGGGCTACCTGCGTGTCGAGCGGCTCGCCGTCGTCGTCATCACGGTCCTGTCGATCCTGTCCGTGACCCTCGCCGTGCTGGGCCCCAAGCTCCTCGGCAACGGCACCAACGTGATCTTCGCGGGCGTGATCGGCTCGCAGATGCCCGCGGACGTGACCAAGGCGCAGGCCGTCGAGAACCTGCGCGCCAACGGCCAGGGCACGCAGGCCGACATGCTCGCGGCCATGGACGTCGTGCCCGGCCAGGGCATCGACTTCGCGGCCCTGCGCACGATCCTGCTGCTGGTCCTCGCGATCTACGTCGGGTCCTTCCTGTTCGGGTGGATCCAGGGTCGCGTGACCACGTCCGTGGTCCAGCGCACGGTGCGCCGCCTGCGCGCCGAGGTCGAGGCCAAGCTCGGTCGCCTGCCGCTGTCGTACTTCGACCGGCAGAAGAAGGGCGAGGTCCTCAGCCGCGTCACCAACGACATCGACAACGTCGCGCAGACCCTCCAGCAGACGCTGTCGCAGCTCGTGACCTCGGTCCTGACCGTGGTCGGCGTGCTCGCCATGATGTTCTGGATCTCGCCGCTGCTCGCGGTCATCGCGCTCGTGACCGTGCCGCTCTCGGTGCTCGTCACGGCCCTGATCGCCAAGCGCTCGCAGCCGCAGTTCATCAAGCAGTGGGCCGCGACCGGGCGCCTCAACGCGCACGTCGAGGAGATGTACACGGGCCACGCGCTCGTCAAGGTCTACGGCCACCAGCAGACGGCCGTCGACACGTTCGAGACCGAGAACGCCGAGCTCTACGAGGCGAGCTTCAAGGCGCAGTTCATCTCCGGGATCATCCAGCCCGCGATGGGCTTCGTCGCGAACCTCAACTACGTGATCGTTGCCGTGGTCGGCGGCCTGCGCGTCGCGTCGGGAACCCTGTCGCTGGGTGACGTCCAGGCGTTCATCCAGTACTCGCGCCAGTTCACGCAACCCATCACGCAGATCGCGTCGATGATGAACCTCCTGCAGTCGGGCGTCGCCTCCGCGGAGCGCGTGTTCGAGCTGCTCGACGCCGAGGAGCAGTCCCCGGACCCCTCGCCCGCGGCCGTCGTCACGGACGTGCAGGGCCGGGTCGCGTTCGAGGACGTCTCGTTCCGCTACGTGCCCGACCGCCCGCTGATCGACGACCTGTCGATCGTGGCCGAGCCCGGCCAGACCGTCGCGATCGTCGGACCCACGGGAGCCGGCAAGACGACGCTCGTGAACCTCATCATGCGGTTCTACGAGGTCGACGGCGGGCGCATCACGCTCGACGGCGTCGACGTCCGGACCATGAGCCGGGACGGGCTGCGGTCCAACATCGGCATGGTCCTGCAGGACACCTGGCTCTTCAAGGGCACCATCGAGGAGAACCTGCGCTACGGCGTGCCCGACGGCGTCGAGGTCACCGAGGAGCAGTTCCTCGAGGCGACGCGTGCCACGCACGTGGACCCGTTCGTGCGCACGCTGCCCGACGGCTACGCGACCGTGATCGACGACGAGGGTTCGGGCGTGAGCGCGGGCGAGAAGCAGCTCCTGACGATCGCACGCGCGTTCCTCGCCGACCCGGCGATCCTCATCCTCGACGAGGCGACCAGCTCGGTCGACACCCGGACCGAGGTGCTCGTGCAGCAGGCCATGAACGCGCTGCGCGCCGGGCGGACCTCGTTCGTGATCGCGCACCGGTTGTCGACCATCCGCGACGCCGACGTCATCCTCGTCATGGAGGACGGCGCGATCGTCGAGATGGGCAACCACGAGGTGCTCATCGAGAAGGGCGGCGCGTACGCGCGGCTCTACGAGAGCCAGTTCGCGGCCGCGGCGGTCGAGGAGGCCGTCGAGGGCGAGATGACCCGGTGACCTGGTGACCGTGCGAGGCGGTGACGCGTGAGGGTGACCGCCTGAGGCGGTGACCCGTGGGGCCCCGGTGACGTCGTCGCCGGGGCCTCGCCGTGTGACGGGCCCGTACCGGTGTGACAGGCCCCGTGCCGTAGGACGACGAACGCCGGCACCGCCTTCTGGGCGGGACCGGCGTTCGAGGTGTCGCCCGGGTCGCGGGCGTGATCTGGGGTGGAGCGTCAGGAAGCGGTGTAGCCCGCGCCGGCGCAGAGCGACTCGAGCTCGGCCACGGCCTCGGTGACGCCCGTCGTGTCGATGCTGTCGCCCGTGCCCTTGAAGAGGTCGTCGGCCATCTGGAACGGGGTCTTGATGCTGCTGATGAGGGCGTTGGCGTCCTCCGGACCAGCGAGGCGCAGGACGGCCTCGAGCTGGATGTTGGTGCTGCGCATGGCGTTCGACTCGTCCTCGGTGAGGGCGGTCATGTCGTACTCGAGCTCGTCGGTGACGCGCTGCGCGAGCGACTGGTCACCGCCGTCGAAGTACTTCGCGCACACCTCGGCGCTCGTGGCGCCCGTGGGGGTCTCGTCGGGCGAGGAACCGCTGTCGGTTGCCGTGTCGGTCGCGCACGCGCTCAGGAGCGCGATAGCGCCCACAGCCGCAAGTGCCAGCATCTGCTTTCTCATGGATCCATGAAATCACGCGGGAACCCGGGTGAAAGTATGCATAAGGGGGACGGATGTCCAAGAGTGAGCGACGTCTCATTCCGAGGTCCTCCTGGGAGCGATCCCTCGTGATCGGGATCACGCGGTGCTGTCAGGTCGGGCCTCACAGCGACCCCTCAGCCGGCACCTGCGGAGGGCACACACCGGGTCCGTAGACCGGAGGCATGACCTTCCACGAACCGCACCCCAGCACCTCGTCCGCCCCCGAGCCCTCGGTCGTCGCGCCGACACCCCGACGGCGCCGACGACGGGTGCTGCTCGCCGGCGGGCTGGCGCTCACCCTGGCCCTCGGCGGGACGACCGCCTGGGCGCTCGACCGGTTCGTCGTCGAGCACGTCGAGATCGCCGACGTCTCGGCCTACGAGGCGAGCCAGGCCTCGGCGAGCGGCTCCGCGGAGGCGGCGACGTCGTCGGGCACCTCGAGAGCGGGCACGAGCGCGACCTCCGACGGGACGGGCGTGAGCGTGCGCCAGGTCGTCGAGGGCACGGGTGACGACACCGTGACGTACTACGTCGCGGACGTCGTCCTGGGGGACGCGACCGATCTGCGCTCGGCGTTCGCCCAGGACGCGTACGGCGAGAACATCACCGAGAAGACCTCCGACATCGCGGCCGACAACGACGCGCTCTTCGCGATCAACGGTGACTACTACGGGTTCCGGTCCACGGGCATCGTGATCCGCAACGGCGTCGTCTACCGCGACGAAGGCGCGCGCGAGGGCCTCGCGTTCTACCGCGACGGGACCGTCGAGATCTACGACGAGACGACCACGACCGCACAGGAGCTCGTGGACGCGGGCGTGTGGAACACGCTGTCGTTCGGGCCCGCGCTGCTCGACGACGGAGAGGTCGTCGACGGGATCGACGGCGTCGAGGTCGACACCAACGTCGGCAACCACTCGATCCAGGGCGAGCAGCCCCGCACCGCCGTGGGCGTGGTCGACGCGAACCACCTGGTGTTCGTCGTGGTCGACGGGCGCAGCACCGGGTACAGCCGCGGCGTCACCATGACCGGGCTCGCCGAGATCATGCAGGGCCTGGGGGCCACGACCGCGTACAACCTCGACGGCGGCGGGTCGTCGACCATGTACTACGACGGAGAGCTCGTCAACGACCCCCTCGGCCGCGGCGCCGAGCGGGGCACCTCCGACATCCTGTACGTCGGGGAGTGACGGCCGTGATCGTGCTGGTCCCGGCCTACGAGCCGAACTCGACGCTCGTGCGGCTGGTCGCCGAGCTGCGTGCCACGGGCGCTGTGCAGGGGATCGTCGTGGTCGACGACGGCAGCGGGCCGAGGTTCCGCCCCGTGCTCGACGACGTCGCCCGCGTCGGGGCGGTCGTCGTCGGGTTCGCCGCCAATCGCGGCAAGGGCGCGGCGCTGCGGCGCGGGTTCGCCGAGGTCGCGCGGCGCTGGCCCGGCCAGGACGTGGTGTGCGCCGACGCCGACGGGCAGCACGGCGTCGCTGACGTCCTGCGGGTCGGGGAGCGGGTGTCCGCCGGCGAGGGGGTCATGGTCCTCGGGGCGCGCGCGTTCGCCGGGGACGTGCCCGCGCGCAGCCGGCTCGGCAACACCGTGACCCGGTGGCTGTTCCACGCGGCGACCGGGCTACGGGTCCAGGACACCCAGACCGGCCTGCGCGGGTACCCCGCCTCGATGATCGGGTGGCTCCTCGACGTGCGCGGCGACCGGTACGAGTACGAGCTCAACGTGCTGCTGGCCGCGGCGCGCGAGGGGCGACCCGTGGTCGAGGTCGAGATCGAGACCATCTACCTCGACGACAACGCGTCCTCGCACTTCCGGCCCCTCGCCGACTCGGCCCGCATCTACGCGCCGCTGCTCGCGTTCTCGCTGTCGTCGCTCCTCGCGTTCGGGATCGACACCGCGGCGCTGCTGGTGCTCGATGCCGTGACCGGGTCCCTGCTGGTGTCCGTCGTGGGGGCGCGCGGGGTCAGCGGGGCCGTGAACTTCGTGGTGAACCGGCGGGTGTTCGCTGGTGCTGGTGCTGGTGCTGGTGCTGGTGCTGCGGGCGACAGCGGGCGCGGGCGGGGGGCCGCGCTGCGGTACGCGGCGCTCGCGGTCGGGCTGCTGGCCGCCGGGTACGGGGTGCTCTGGGGGCTGACGGGGCTCGGGCTCGCGCTGCTGCCTGCCAAGGTCGTGACCGAGGTGCTGCTGTTCGCGACGAGCTTTCAGGTGCAGAGGCGCGTGGTGTTCCGCCCGGGGGTGCCGACGGACACGACGGGGCCCGCGACCCAGATGGTCCGGACCACACCGGACGGCACTCCGGACGGTGCTCCGGTGGCCGGACGGTGCCGACGGTCCGGAGCGAGCGGGAGCGTCGCTGCCGCCGTGCGGCCGGTCACCGAGCACGAGGTTCCGCGCGCTCGACCACGAGGTTGAGGTCGCGAACGCCGTCAGAACGACCGCAACCTCGTGCTCGGCACAGGTGGGGCCCTGGGCGAGGAGCGGGGTCGGTGCAGGAGGGGCCGGTCGTCGCCCGATGCCGACCGGCCTCCGTCGGTGCGGGAGAATCTGAGCGTGCAGATCATCCACGTGACCGACCCGGCCGACCCTCGGCTCGCCGACTACACGAACCTCACGGACGTCGAGCTCCGCTCGAAGAACGAGCCGGAGAAGGGCATGTACATCGCTGAGAGCACCACGGTGATCCACCGGGCGCTCCGTGCCGGGCACCGGCCGCGGTCGTTCCTCATGGCCGAGAAGTGGCTCCCGGGCCTCGAGGAGGCGATCTCCGCCGTCGGGCTGGACGACGGGCCCGGAGGGACGGGCGAGCCCGTGCCCGTGTACATCGCCGAGCCCGCCATCCTGGAGTCGATCACCGGTTTCAACCTGCACCGTGGCGCGCTGTCCGCGATGCACCGACCGGTCCTGCCGAGCGTGCACGAGCTGCTCACGACCGCCCGCGACGGGCAGGGCGCACGACGGGTCGCGATCCTGGAGGACATCGTCGACCACACCAACGTGGGCGCGATCTTCCGCGGGGCGGCCGGCCTCGGGGTGGACGCCGTGCTCGTGTCGCCGCGGTGCTCGGACCCGCTCTACCGGCGCAGCGTCCGGGTGTCGATGGGGACGGTGTTCCAGGTCCCGTGGACGCGCCTCGAGTCGTGGCCGGGTGGCGTCGAGGAGCTGCGCGAGCACGGGTTCACGGTCGCGGCGCTCGCGCTGTCGGACGACTCGCTGACGCTCGACGAGTACGTCGCGCGGGGCGACGAGAGGTCGGCGTTCGTGTTCGGGACCGAGGGCCACGGGCTGCAGCGCTCGACGCTCGCGGCCGTGGACCACGTCGTGAAGATCCCGATGAGCGGGGGAGTGGACTCGCTCAACGTCGCGGCGAGCGCCGCTGTGGTGTTCTGGGCGACGCGCGCGTAGTGGTCGCCTGAGTCGCGCAGTCCCGTGGGCCGCGCCGGGTCGCGAGGGCGGGAGGTGCTTCCATGGAGCCACAACAATCGTGGTGGCTCCGCAGCAAGCACACCCGGGGTTGGCGGGCTGGGCTGACCGCCGCTCAGACGAGGCGCGCGATCGAGGTGCGCGACGCCGTCGGGCACCCGGGAACCAGCCCCGACGGCAGCCCCGAACATTCCTCCTGACCTCGCAGGACGTCGATTGTGACGGAAAGCACAAAGTCGAGGGCCTGTCACGGCGCCCCTCGGCCGACCGCCGTTCTTCGGGCGAAACGACCCGCTCCGACCGGCGCCCGCGCGCCTGGCCCGGCCCGCCGTCGGGCACCACGGGGCCACGGGGGACGAGCCCGCCCGAGTTGATCCACAACAACGCCTCGGACGGCCAAGTCCGCAGGTCAGAGGGCTGTCGACGCCGCTGTCCCGGTTCGGGACCAAGGGCGCCGCGACGGGACCTAGGTCCCGGTACGCACGAGTGAACTCGTCCATATGTTGTGGGTGCCCCCAGCCCCACTTCTCGGACGGAGACACCCGGTGGTCACAGCCGACGTAGCCCCCAGACCAGCACACCAGGTGAGCACCGACGCGCGCCGCGACCTTCTCGACTGGGACCCCAACGACCCCCAGCGCTGGGACTCGAAGGTCGCCTGGAGCACGCTCTGGGTCACGACGTTCAACCTCATGCTCGCGTTCATCATCTGGTACCTGCCCGGGGCGCTCATCCCTACGCTCGGCACGGTCACCGGGTGGGACCTGAGCGAGAGCCAGTCGTACTGGCTGCTCGCCATGCCCGGCCTCACGGGCGGCCTGCTCCGCATCGTCTGGATGATGCTCCCGCCCATGCTCGGCACCCGCAAGATGCTGACGCTGTCCGCGCTCCTCATGATCATCCCGTTCGTCGGGTGGACCTGGGTCGTGATGCTCCCGACGCAGCCCTCGTACGCGCTGCTCGTCGCGCTCGCCCTGGCAGCCGGCCTCGGCGGCGGCGTCTTCTCGGGCTACATGCCCTCGACGTCGTACTTCTTCCCCAAGAGCAAGCAGGGCACGGCCCTTGGTCTGCAGGCAGGGATCGGGAACTTCGGCGTCTCGGTCGTCCAGTTCGTCGTCCCGTGGGCCATCGGGTTCGGGATGTTCGGCCTCGCCGGCCAGCTCGCGCACCCGCAGAACGCCGAGCCGCGCCAGGTCTGGTTGCAGAACCCCGGGCTCATCTTCATCCCGTTCGCGGTCGTCGGTGTCGTGCTCGCCTGGACCCTGCTCAAGTCGGTGCCGGTCAAGGCCAACCTCAAGCAGCAGTTCGACATCTTCCAGAACAAGCACACCTGGCTCATGACCATGGAGTACGTCCTCACGTTCGGGATCTTCTCCGGGCTCGCCGGCACGTTCGGCATGCTCCTCAAGCAGCAGTTCGGCCCCGAGTACCTGACCTGGGTCTTCCTCGGCGCGCTCGTCGGCTCGCTCGCCCGCATGTGCTGGGGGCCGCTCTGCGACCGCTTCGGCGGTGGCGTCTGGACCGTGGTGTCCGGGATCGGCGTCGCGGCCTCGGCCGGGCTCGTGCTGTTCGGCCAAGTCACGGTCGCGGACGGCGAGACGCCCAGCCTCCCGATCTTCATGACCGGGATGGTCCTGATCTTCTTCTTCTGCGGGGTCGGCAACGCCGCGACGTTCAAGCAGATGCCCATGATCTTCCCAGCCCGTCAGGCGGGTGGCGTGATCGGCTGGACGGCCGCGATCGCCGCGTTCGGACCGTTCCTGTTCTCGATGCTGTTCAACTACCTGCCGAGGACGGCCGTGTTCGGCGGGATCATCGCCTACGCGCTCCTGTGCGCGGGCATCGCCTGGCACTTCTACGCACGCCCCGGCGCCGAGGCCAAGAGCTGACCGTGCGCCCGTCAGCAGTGCGTCCGGCACGCCCCGCGCCCGGCCTCGCCCCCTCGGGCGAGGCCCGGCCGGGTGCGGTCACGCCGGGTGCGGCCACGCAGGAAGTACCCCGGCCGGGAGCACCCCGGTCAGGCGGGGGCGACCCGGCCCGCCACGAGGATCGGGATCTGCGCGGCCTCGTCGTGGCGTCCCACGTCCACGGTCTCGAGGCGGGCGACGCAGTGGTGCTCGCCGAACTGGGGGACCAGGGCGGTCGCCCGCCGGCTCGACCCGAGCTCGGCGAGCGCGCCGTTGATGAACCCCGCGTGCAGCGAGCACACGACCTGCGGGGTGCAGCGGGCCGTCGCGACGAACGGGCAGTTGTTGAGGACGAGCGCGTCCATGCCCGCGCCGCCCGGCGACGCGACCTGCGCCGACGGCTCGCCGCCGAGCGTGGGGGCGAACCAGAGCGCGTCGAGCTTGGACACGAGCCGGGCCGAGACCTCGTGCTCGTCGATGGCCTCGTCGGGCTCGGGCGGCTCGGTGAGGTTCCGGCCCCACGTGCGTCCCACGGCGTAGGTCACGGCGCCCGCGTCCGGCACGTTGTCGGCGACCGCGGTCGTCAGTGCCTCGGCCAGGAGGCGGTAGGCCTGGGCCCGCTCGTGCGTCTGGTTGGGCAGGGTGCCGCGGTACAGGACCTTGGGCCGGCCGGGTGTCGTCCGGGTCTGCTGGGTGCGCTCGGCCAGGCCCGAGTCGACGAGCGACTCGAGGTGGAACCGCGCCGTGTTCTGGTGGACGCCCACCTCCTCGGCGACGTCCTTGACCGACACCGGCGTCTTGGAGTCGCGCAGCAGCTGGATGACGTGCGTCCGCCGTCCGCCGTGGTTGCTGCGACCCGTCGTGCCGTCGAACCCACCGTTGACGTGCTGTCTGGGCACGTGCTCGCCCCACTTCTTCCCGTTCCTGGATCTCTGGTCCCGAGCCGCAGGGCTGCCCCCGCCCGCTGTGCTCGGCACGACAACTCTCGCACGCGCGGTCGGTCCGCCGCACGGAGCGCCCCCTCGGGTGCCTCCGTAGCCCGTGCGCTGAACGCCCCCCACGCAGTCCCCGAGGAGCTCTCGCCATGACCATCGACGACCAGGCGGCCATGTCGCCCCTGATGAAGAAGCTGCTCACGACGCGCAGCCACTTCCCCCAGACGGAGGTGTTCGACTCGGCGCACGCCATGATCGAGACGAACCCTTCGGAGTGGGACCGGTTCTACCGGGACCGCTGGGCGCACGACAAGGTCGTGCGCTCGACCCACGGCGTGAACTGCACGGGGTCGTGCGCGTGGGACGTGTACGTCAAGGACGGCCTCATCACCTGGGAGCACCAGGGCACCGACTACCCGACGACGGGGCTCGACAGCCCCGAGTACGAGCCGCGCGGCTGCCCGCGCGGCGCCTCGTTCTCCTGGTACACGTACTCGCCGTCGCGAGTGCGCTACCCGTACGTGCGCGGTGTCCTGCTCGAGATGTACCTCGACGCGCGCTGCCGCCTGGGCGACCCGGTGCTCGCATGGGCCGAGGTCGTCGAGAGCCCCCTCAAGGCGACGCTCTACAAGCGCGCCCGCGGCAAGGGCGGCCTGGTCCGTGCGGACTGGGAGCTCGCGACCGAGATCATGGCCGCGGCCCACGTCTACACGATCAAGGCGTACGGGCCGGACCGGTGCGTGGGTTTCACGCCGATCCCGGCCATGTCGATGGCGAGCTTCGGGGTCGGGACCCGCTTCCTGTCGATGATCGGCGGGACCTTGCTGAGCTTCTACGACTGGTACGCGGACCTGCCGCCCGCGAGCCCGCAGATCTGGGGTGACCAGACCGACGTCCCCGAGTCGGGCGACTGGTGGAACTCGAGCTACATCATGATGTGGGGCTCGAACGTCCCGGTGACGCGCACGCCCGACGCCCACTTCCTGGCCGAGGCCCGCTACAAGGGCACCAAGGTCGTCGCGATCAGCCCCGACTACGCGGACAACGTGAAGTTCGCTGACGACTGGCTCGCGCCCGCTCCGGGCACGGACGGCGCGCTCGCGCAGGCCATGGGCCACGTGCTGCTCACCGAGTTCTACCGCGACCGCCAGGTGCCGTACTTCGAGGCCTACTCGCGCACGTACACGGACGCGCCGTTCCTGGTCACGCTCGACGAGGCTCCCGGGGAGGGCGGCCAGGGCGCAGGCCAGGAGGGCACGCTGCCCGACGGCGGAGCCGCCCCGGTCTTCCGGCCCGCCAAGTTCCTCACGGCAGCCGACCTGGACGGGCTGCCCGTCGCGGGGGCGACGGGGCAGCGCCCCGAGTTCCGTCCCGTCTTCCTCGACACGGCCGCCGACGCGCTCACGGTGCCGAACGGCACGCTCGCCGACCGGTGGACCGAGGACGGCCTGGGGCGCTGGAACCTCGACCTCGAGGACCACGACCCGGCGCTGAGCCTGCTGGGCCTGACGCACGCGGGAGCCGAGGCGCAGGGGGTCGTGGTCGAGCTGCCGCGCTTCGACGTCGGCGCGACCGAGGGCGGCTCCTCGGTCCTGCGCGGCGTCCCGGCGATCCGCGTGGGCGACCGCCTCGTGACGACCGTGTTCGACCTGCTCATGGCGCAGTACGGCGTGGGGCGCGACGGGCTTCCGGGGTCGTGGCCCACGGGCTACGACGACGCCGAGTCTCCCGGGACCCCCGCGTGGCAGGAAGCGTTGACCGGGGTGCCTGCCGAGCAGTGCACCAGGATCGCGCGCGAGTTCACGCGCAACGCCGAGGTGAGCAAGGGCAAGTCCATGATCATCATGGGCGCGGGTACCAACCACTGGTACCACGCGGACACCATCTACCGGACGTTCATCGCCCTCCTGACCCTCACCGGGTGCCAGGGCGTCAACGGTGGCGGCTGGGCCCACTACGTCGGGCAGGAGAAGGCGCGGCCCGTGACGGGGCAGCAGCACATGGCCTTCGCGCTCGACTGGCAGCGCCCCACGCGCCACATGGCCGGCACGGCGTTCTGGTACACCGCGACCGACCAGTGGCGCTACGAGGGCTTCGGCGCGGACGAGCTCGCCTCGCCGACCGGTCCGGGCACCCTCAAGGACCGCAGCATGATGGACTGCCTGACCCAGGCGGCCCGCATGGGCTGGACGCCCTCGCACCCCGGGTTCGACCGCAACCCGCTCGACCTGTGCGACGAGGCCGCGGCCGCCGGCGTGCCGGTTGCCGACCACGTGGTGTCCGAGCTGCGCAGCGGCGCTCTGAAGTTCGCGGTCGAGGACCCCGACGACCCGCAGAACTTCCCGCGTGTCCTGACGGTCTGGCGGGCCAACCTGATCGGCAACTCTGCCAAGGGCAACGAGTACTTCCTCAAGCACCTGCTGGGCGCCGACTCGTCGCTGAGGGCGCACGAGACACCGCCCGAGCGTCGCCCCGAGGAGGTCGTCTGGCGGGACGAGGCCCCCGAGGGCAAGCTCGACCTGCTGACCAACATCGACTTCCGCATGACCTCGACCTCGCTGTTCGCCGACGTCGTGCTCCCGGCCGCGACCTGGTACGAGAAGCAGGACATCTCGACCACGGACATGCACCCGTTCGTGCACGCCCTCAACGCTGCCATCGCGCCGCCCTGGCAGGCCAGGACCGACTACGACGCGTTCCTGGGGCTCGCCGACAAGGTCTCCGAGCTCGCCAAGATCCACCTGGGCACCCGCACCGACGTCATCGCGGCCCCGCTCACGCACGACACCCCGGACGAGATGGCCCAGCCCGGAGGCGTCGTCCTCGACTGGCGCAAGGGCGAGTGCGAGCCCGTGCCGGGCGTGACCATGCCGCGCCTCGTGGTGATCGAGCGCGACTACACCCAGATCGCCGAGAAGATGCGCGCCGTCGGGCCGCTGATCTCGAAGGTCGGGACCACGACCAAGGGCGTCACGGTCGTGCCCGAGCAGGCGGTCGAGTTCCTCGCGAAGGCCAACGGCGTGCGCAAGGACGGCGTCGCGAAGGGCCGTCCGTCGCTCGAGACCGCGGCGCACATGTGCGAGGCGATCCTCGCGCTGTCCGGCACGACCAACGGTGCGGTCTCGGTCGCGGGCTTCAAGGCCCTCGAGAAGCGGGTCGGGAAGCCGCTCGCGGACCTGGCCCAGGAGAACCACGACCGGCAGGTCACGTTCGCCCAGACCCTGTCCGGTCCGCAGAACGTCTTCACGAGCTACGAGTGGTCGGGCTCCGAGCAGGGCGGCCGGCGCTACTCGCCGTTCGTGGTCAACGTCGAGCGGCTCAAGCCGTGGCACACGCTCACGGGGCGCCAGCACTTCTTCGTCGACCACGACTGGATGACCGAGCTCGGCGAGCAGCTCCCGGTCTACCGGCCGCCGCTCGACATGGCACGCCACTTCGGTCACCAGGGCTTCAGCGAGCCGGGCTCGACCGAGGTCACGGTGCGCTACCTGACCCCGCACTCCAAGTGGTCCATGCACTCGCAGTTCCAGGACAACCCGTACATGCTCGCGCTCTCGCGCGGGGGCCCCACGATCTGGATCTCCGAGGAGGACGCGCGGACCGCGGGGATCGCGGACAACGACTGGATCGAGGCGGTCAACCGCAACGGCGTGGTCGTGGCCCGGGCCGTGGTCTCGCACCGCATGCCCACGGGCACGGTCTACATGTACCACTCGAAGGACCGCAACATCGACGTGCCCAAGGCCGAGGCCTCGGGCAAGCGAGGGGGCATCCACAACGCGCTGACGATGATCATGATGAAGCCCACGCACCTCCTGGGCGGGTACGGCCAGCTCACCTACGCCTTCAACTACTACGGGCCGACCGGCAACCAGCGCGACGAGTACACGGTCATCCGTCGGCGCAACCAGGAAGTGGAGTACTGAGATGCGGGTCATGTCGCAGGTAGCGATGGTCATGAACCTCGACAAGTGCATCGGGTGCCACACGTGCTCGGTCACGTGCAAGCAGACGTGGACCAACCGCGACGGCGTCGAGTACGTGTGGTTCAACAACGTCGAGACCAAGCCCGGGACGGGGTACCCGCGCGGGTACGAGGACCAGGACCGGTGGCACGGCGGCTGGGAGCTCGACCGCAAGGGACGGCTCCGGCTCCGCTCGGGCGGGCGGCTGCGCCGTCTCGCGTCGATCTTCGCGAACCCCGACCTCCCAGGGCTCGACGACTACTACGAGCCCGCGACGTACGACTTCGACCAGCTGATCTCCGCGCCGGCGAACTCGCCGCAGATCCCCGTGGCCCGGCCCAAGAGCGCGATCACGGGCAAGGACATGAAGATCACGTGGGGGCCCAACTGGGACGACGACCTGGGCGGCTCGCCGCAGATCGCGTCGAAGGACCCCAACCTCGCGTCGATGATCGAGAAGGTCCAGCTCTCGTTCGAGCAGACGTTCATGTTCCACCTGCCGCGGATCTGCGAGCACTGCCTGAACCCCGCGTGCGTCTCGGCCTGCCCGTCGTCGGCCATGTACAAGCGCGTCGAGGACGGGATCGTGCTGGTCGACCAGGACAAGTGCCGCGGGTGGCGCATGTGCGTCTCGGCCTGCCCCTACAAGAAGGTCTACGTCAACCACCAGACGGGCAAGGCCGAGAAGTGCACGTTCTGCTTCCCGCGCATCGAGGCGGGCCAGCCGACCGTGTGCGCCGAGACGTGCGTCGGGCGGCTGCGGTACATCGGCCTCGTGCTCTACGACGCCGACGCGGTCGAGGCCGCGGCGTCCGTCGAGGACCCGAAGGACCTGCTCGACGCCCAGCGCGACGTCTTCCTCGACCCCACGGACCCCGAGGTGATCGCGGCGGCACGGGCGGCCGGCATCGCCGAGGACTGGATCGGCGCGGCACAGCGCTCGCCCATCTGGAAGCTCATCCAGAAGTTCAAGGTCGCGCTGCCGCTGCACCCCGAGTACCGCACCATGCCCATGGTCTGGTACGTGCCGCCGCTCTCGCCCGTCCTGGACGTCACGACCGAGCTCGGCAAGGACGACGCCGACGCCGACGACGTGTTCCACACCATCGCGTCGCTGCGCATCCCGCTCGAGTACCTCGCGAGCCTCTTCTCGGCCGGGGACGTCGACGTCGTCGCGGGGGTCCTCATGAAGCTCGCCGCGATGCGCAGCCACATGCGTCGGCGCACGCTCGACGGCGACGTCGACCAGGCCCTGCTCGACCAGGTCGGGTACTCGGCCGAGGACGTCGAGGAGCTGTACCGGCTCCTGGCGATCGCCAAGATGGAGGACCGCTACGTGATCCCCGCGGCGCACAAGGAGGACGCGGCCGAGATGGCCTCGTGGGCCTCTGGCTGCTCGCTCGACAACCCGGGCGGACCCGGCATGAGCGCGGCCGCGACGCGCGGCGGACCCGTCTCGGTGCCCCTGCAGGTCCGGAGGCCGTCATGACGACCCAGGCTCCGCCGTCGGGCAGGCGCGCGTTCGTCCCGCTCCTGCGGCGCTCGCGGCGCAAGAACCTCGTCGAGGTCCCCGCCCGGTCCGACGTCCTCGCCCTCGCCAGCATCCTGCTGGCCTACCCCGACGACGCCTGGTACGCCGACGCCGACGAGCTGGCCGCGGCCGTCGCGGCTCTGCCCGACTCGGCCCCGGCCGCGCACCTGCGCGCGTTCTGGGACCAGCACGCGCGGACGGAGCCGCGCGCCGCGCGCGCCCACTACGTCGAGACGTTCGACCTGCGCCGCAAGTCGTCGCTGTTCCTCAGCTACTACCTGCACGGCGACACGCGCCAGCGCGGCATGGCGCTCCTCGCGCTCAAGCAGCGCTACCGCGCGTGCGGGTTCGCCCCCGACGAGTCCGAGCTCCCCGACTACCTGCCCATGGTCCTCGAGTTCGCCTCGCGGGCCGGGACAGGGGCCGGCGAGGCGCCGTTGCGGACCCACCGCGGCGGGATCGAGCTCATCCGGCGCTCGCTCGCCGACCGCGGTTCGCACTACCGCGAGATCCTCGAGGCCGTGAGCGACCTCCTGGGCCCGGTCACCGACCACCAGCGCGACGAGGTCGACCAGCTCGCGCTCAGCGGACCGCCCACCGACGACGCGGGGCTCGAGATCGCCTCGATGCCCTACGGGGGAGCGAGCTGGACGGACACGCCCGGCGCGCCGTTCGGCCCCCCGGAATTCACCTGCGCCCCGGAAGGACGCTGACTCATGTGGGACACCCTCCTCTTCGTGGTGCTGCCGTACGTCTGCCTCGCGATCTTCGTCGTGGGGCACGTCTGGAGGTACCGCAACGACCAGTTCGGCTGGACGACCCGCACGAGCCAGGTGCTCGAGAAGCGCTGGCTCGCCTGGGGATCGCCCCTGTTCCACTTCGGGGCGCTGTTCGCGATCCTCGGCCACGCCGCGGGGCTCCTGATCCCGACGTCGTGGACCCGGGCCCTCGGGATCTCGGACCACACGTACCACGTCGTCGCGGTCGCGGCCGGGACCGTCGCGGGGGTCGTGCTGTGCGCGGGCCTCGTGATCCTGCTGCTGCGGCGGTTCTACGTCTCGGACCGCGTGCGCGTGGTCACGACCCCCATGGACCGGGTCCTGTACGCCCTGCTCACGGTCGAGATCGGGGTCGGCATGTGGCAGACCGTCGCGATCAACGTGTTCGGCTCGGGCTACGAGTACCGGGGGACGGTCTCGGTCTGGTTCCGCCAGCTGTTCGTCCTCCAGCCCGACCCGTCGCTCATCACCGCGGCGCCCGCGGTCTACGGCTGGCACGCGGTGCTCGCGTGCCTGCTCCTCGCGATCTGGCCCTTCACGCGCCTCGTGCACGTGTGGTCGGTGCCCGTGGCGTACCTGGCCCGGCCGTACGTGGTCTACCGGCAGCGTTCCGCGGCGCCGGGGCGCGGCAAGGTGCGGGCATGAGCGCGGCCGGCCTCCCTGCGGACGCGGGCACCGAGGTGGCGGCCGACGCGCTCGTGGTCCTCGCGGGCGTGGGGGAGTCCGTCCTCGACGTGGCCGAGCACGAGCGCGCGGTGGCCTCGGCCCACGCCGGGGCGGTCGTGACGTTCGCTGGCGTGGTGCGCGACCACGACGAAGGCCGCTCCGTGGCCGCGCTCACCTACGAGGCGCACCCCGACGCCGACCGGATCATCGGCGAGATCGCCGCGCGGGTCGCGGCCCGTTCGGGCGCGGTCCGGGTCGCGGTGTCCCACCGCGTGGGCGACCTGGCGGTCGGCGACGTCGCGCTCGTCGCGGCCGTGTCCTCGGCGCACCGCGCCCAGGCGTTCGCGGTGTGCGGCGACCTGGTCGAGGAGGTCAAGGCGGCGCTGCCCGTGTGGAAGCGGCAGGTCTTCGCCGACGGCACGCACGAGTGGGTCGGGGCGCTGTGAGCCTCGCGCCCGCGGTCGAGCGCACGGTCGGCAATCTCCTGCCCGACGGCGCCGCACCCGCCGAGCACGTCGCGTCCGGTCGTGCGGGCCCCGGGCGCGCGACGCCGTCGAGAGACGCACTGCCCGGGGGAGGGGCGCCGTCGGGCACGGACCGGCCGTCGGACGCGGACCGACGAGACGCTCCCGGGCTCGTCGACCGGTTCGGGCGCCGCCACCGCGACCTGCGGATCTCGCTGACCGACCGCTGCTCGCTCCGCTGCACCTACTGCATGCCCGCCGAGGGCATGCCGTGGCTGCCCTCCGACGAGCTTCTCACCGTCGCCGAGATGACACGGGTCGCGGCCGTGGCGTTGCGCCACGGGATCGAGGAGATCCGCCTCACGGGCGGCGAACCGCTGCTGCGGCCCGACATCGTCGAGATCGTGGCCGGGCTGGCCGCGCTCCCGGGGGCGCCCGAGATCTCGATGACCACCAACGGGCTGCGCCTCGCGGCGCTCGCGGAGCCGCTCCGCGCGGCGGGGCTCGGCCGCCTCAACATGTCGCTCGACACCCTGCGCCCCGAGCGGTACGCGCGGCTGACCCGCCGGGACCGGCTCGGGCGGGCCCTCGACGGGCTCGCGGCGGCCGACCGGGCAGGCTTCACGGGCACCAAGCTCAACGCCGTGCTCGTGCGAGGGGTCAACGACGACGAGACGGTCGACCTCCTGCGGTTCGCGCTCGAGCGCGGCTACGAGCTGCGCTTCATCGAGCAGATGCCGCTCGACGCGGGCCGGACCTGGACCCGCGAGGGCATGGTCACGGCCGACGAGGTGCTCGCCTCGCTCACCGGGGAGTTCGACCTGGTCCCGGTGCCGACGCGCGGCGCCGCGCCCGCCGAGCGCTGGCGGGTCGACGGGACCGACGCCGTCGTGGGGATCGTGGCGTCGGTGACGCGGCCCTTCTGCGGGGCGTGCGACCGGATCCGGCTCACGGCCGACGGCCAGCTCCGCAACTGTCTGTTCGCCCGTGACGAGACCGACCTGCGCACGATCCTGCGCACGGGCGGCGACGACGAACGGATCGCGCAGGCCCTCGGCCTCGCGGTCCGGGCCAAGGCTGCCGGCCACACCGTCGGCACCGCCGGCTTCGAGCAGCCCGCCCGCGGCATGTCCGCGATCGGCGGCTGACCCACCCTTCCCCCGACCCGCCCACGAGAAGGAGCACCGAGATGCCCGCCATCACCCTGCGCTACTACGCCGCGGCCCGCGCCGCAGCGAACGGCCTGGACGAGGAGGTGATCGAGACCGAGAGCCCGGCCGCCGCCCTCCGCGCGAGCGCGCGACGCCACGGCGAGGCGATGCGCCGGGTGCAGGTCGTCTCGTCCTACCTCCAGGACGGGCGCGCGCTGCGCCCGGAGTCCGCCGCCACCCCCGTCGCCGAGCCCGTGACGATCGACGTGCTCCCGCCGTTCGCGGGTGGGTGAGCCGACGTGCAGAGCGCTCCGACGCACGAGCGCTTCCCGCCGCTCGACGCGCCGGCCGCGACGTTCGTGCCGTGCGGTCACCGGCGCGGGGGGCTCCACGGCCCGGTCACGAGCGGGTGGCTGCTCGCGGCGAGCGTGAGCCAGCTCGCCGTGGCCGTCGTGGTCCTGTGGTGCGGGCTCCGCGCCCACCCGGTCCTGACGGTCCCGGCGGCCGTGAGCATCGCCGCGGTGCTGCTCACGGCCCCCTGGCTCGTCTCGGTCGTCGTCCTGGCGCTCGGGCGAGCGCGGTTCCGGCGCCTCGAGCGGCGCTACGTCGCGTGGCTCGACGGGCTCACGGCCGAACGGAGGGAACTGCACTGCCAGCAGGTCCAGGCCAGGCTCCTGGAGCACGAGGCGGCGCCGCGGCACTGGGTCGTGCCCGCCGACTGGTAGCCGGACGGGCGCCCGACGGATCCTGACCGGCGGTCAGCCGAGCTCGGCGACGAGCCGCGAGGTGAGCGGGACCGCGACCCCGAGGCGGCTCGCCGCGCGCACGACCGCGCCGCCGATCGCGTCGACCTCGAGGGGACGCCCCGCCTGGGCGTCGCGCTCCATCGAGGACCGCGCGCCCGCGGGGAACCTGTCGTAGAGGGCCAGCGAAGCAGCGGGGTCCGCGGGAGCGCCTGAGGCCGCCGCCACGGCCGCGACCTCGGCGACGAGCGTCTCGAGCTCGGACCGGTGGGTCGTGCGCACCTCGCCGATGGTCGCCGCGTACCGCGTGGTGAGCAGGGCGAGCGGGGCCAGGAAGGAGAGCTTGGCCCAGACGAGCGCCGGCTCGTCGGCACGCACGGTCGTCGTGATGCCCGCGCCCGCGAGCAGGGCACGCACCGACTCGACCGCCTCGACGGGCACGTCGCCCGCCGCGAGGTCGATCTCGACGAACGGGCTGCCGTGCACGATCTCTCCCGGGGCGATGCGCGTCGACTCGACCCGGATCGTCGCAGGCACGACGCGCTCGGAGCCGTAGCGGGCTCGCAGCACGTCCAGGTGCTCGACGCCGTTGAGGAGCGGCACGACGACCCCGTCCCCGAGGACCTCCCGGGGGACGAGGTCCAGGGCGTCCGCCAGGCCGGTCTGCTTGACCGCGACGAGAAGCACGTCGACGGGGGAACCGAGGTGCGTCGTCGCCCGGACGGGGACGTCGAAGTCCCCGAGCAGCCCGCTCCGGACCCGGAGGCCGTGCTCGTTCAGCGACTCGGCCGTCGTCTCACGAGCGACGAACCGCACGTCGTCGCCCGCACGGCTCAGCAGCGCGCCGACGAGCCCTCCGACCCCACCGGCGCCCAGGACCGCGACGCTCGTCCGGTCCGTGCTCTCCGCCTCGTCCACGATCCCTGCCACGTCCTGTCCCACCACGGTCTCCCTCGTCCTGACGATCGAGGTCCCAGGAGAACACGCCGGGGCGTCTCATTGGCGCGAGGCGCGGTCCCTGGGGGAGTGAGGGTCGTCACGACCCGGCGCCGGCGCGCTCGGCGCGGTCACCCGGCGCTGGCGTCACGGCGTGGACGGACGGGTCGGGCGTGCGCCGCGTGAACGGACCAGCCGGCGCGCACCGTGTGGGCGGGGCCGGGCGGCGTGTCGGTGGAACGATCCGTGCGGGTGCCTCGTTGGTGCCTACACGACAGCCCGTGGGCGCATACCGGTGCGCAGGTATCGACGCGTGCCCGGGACGGACGACGTGCGGACGACGCACAGCGAGGGACGTGAGCGATGCAGGAGAACCGGACCGAGACCATCCGCCCATGGACGTTCGACGCGCGCTCGGCTGCGGTCTACGGTCTCGTGACGGCCGCGTGGTACAGCGTGCCCGACCTCGTCGAGCGGCGCAGCACCCGGGCCCTGCTCAAGACCGTGTGCGGGGTGTCCGGGATCGCCCTGCTGCTGCGGACCGAGGAAGGCCGGCAGGCGCTCGAGGGCGTCCGGCGGCTGCGCGACACGGTGCGCGAGCCCGGGCGCGACGACGACGCGCGCGTGGGCGGGCCCGCGTCCGTCGCGGGCGCAGCCGCCCCGGGCGAGGGCGACTCGGGCGAGGTCCCGGACAACACGCTGCACGGGCTGACGCCCGTCGAGATCACTCCCGCCGGGAGGACCGCTGTCGCCACCGGGGCCGTCGTGGTCCTCGGGGTCACGACGGCGCTCGCGGTGGTGGGGGAGAAGGTGGCCTACCGGTGGGGTGAGCGCCTGCGCGCTCGCGGGGTGCGCGCGCCGCACGCACGCGTGGGACTGGTGCTCGGTGCGGCGGCGGGGATCCTGGGCGGGCTCGCGCCGGCGTCCGACGCCGACGAGCAGGACTCCGGGATCGACTAGGGCTGGGCCGGATCCCGACCGGCTCAGCCCTGTGCCACCCCGCCTCGGCCACCGGCCCGCCGGCTGCCGAGCCGTCCTGAACGACCGACCGACCGACCGACCGGCCGGCGTTGGCCGTGGGGCGCAGGTCAGTCGAAGAGCGCCGCGAGGCGCGGGAGCCGACGGCGGTTCTCGTCCTCGTCGTCGAAGTCCCAGCTCTCGCCGCTCGGGTCGGACGAAGAACTCTCCTCGCTGTCCTCACCGTCGCGCGACGATGCCCCTGCCGCCCGCGCCGCGTAGTACGCCTCGTCGTCGCGGCTGGTCGCCCGCGTCCAGGCCTCGCCCACGAGTGAGTCGAGCGACTCGTACCCGAACCAGCCGTCGCCCTCCCCGCCCATGCCGAGGACGACCGGGTGCTCGGCGAGAGAGTCCGGGTCCGCGACCGTGCGGGTGAACACGTCTCGCCCTGCGAGCACGAGCCCGTCGCGGAAGTCCATGAACCCGTCGTCGCTGCACCCGCCCTCGATCAGGTAGGCAGCGCCCCACACGGGCCAGGCGTAGGCGGCTGCGCTCATCTCGTCGGCCACGGCCGCGAACGCGAGGATCTCGTCGGGCGCCAGCCGTTCGACGAGCAGGGCGGTCAGCGTGCCGGGAAGCGGGTCGTCCTGCGCGCCGCGGTCGTCGGCCCCCTGCCCTGCGCGGGTCCGAGCGTCGTCGACGAGCTGCCAGAAGGTGTCGTGGTCCATGGCGGGAAATGTAGGGGCCACCACTGACATGCACCCGGCGTGCACCTGACGCGCGCCTGCCGAGCGCCTGGTCGGCGCCGTCACGCCCGCGCTCAAGGGGAGGCCACCGACGTGCGGTGGGTAGCCGCTAGCATCGTCGCGTGCGAGCAACCGTGGGCGTGGTCGTGACCGGGTTCGACCAGGGAGACCTGGTGCGAGAGGCCGTCGAGTCGGTGCTGAGGCAGACCCGTGCACCCGACCAGGTCGTCGTGGTCGACGACGGCTCGACGGACGCACGGTCGCTCGCGGTCCTCGACGCGCTCCGCGCCGACGGCCTGGTGCAGGTCCTGCGCCAGGAGAACGCGGGCGTGAGCGCGGCCCGCAACGCCGGGCTGTCCCGGCTGACCACCGAGCTCGCGGTCGTGCTGGACGGCGACGACCGCCTGGCCGAGACCTTCGTGGAGCGGACCGCAGCCCTCCTCGAGGAGGATGCCGACGTCGTCGGCGCCTCGTCCTGGCTGCGCATGCACGGCGTCGCCCACGCGGTCGCCCGCCCCGCCGGGGGAGCGGCGGTCGACTTCCTCCACCGCAACGCCTCTCCGGCCACCGTGATGCTGCGCCGTGACCGCTGGCGCGCGGCCGGAGGCTACGACGAGCGCATGCGGGACGGGTTCGAGGACTGGGACTTCTTCCTCGCGCTGCTCGCGGCGGGCGGCCGGATCGAGATCGTGCCCGAGGCGCTCGTCGAGTACCGCACGTCCCCGACCTCGGCCAACGTGCGCAGCATGGACAAGCGGATCGCGCTCTACGGTCACCTGGTCGACCGGCACCGCCCCCTGTTCGAACAGCACCTGCGGGCGGTGCTGCTGGCCCAGGAGGCGGCGTCGATCGCGCGGCTCGACGCCTGGGAGCAGCTGGTGCTCGACCACCCGGAGGTCCCGGTCGACGACGCCACCTACGGCGACGGCGGCATGGCCGCGGTCGTGCGGATCGCGACCGCCCGGGCGGCGAGCGCCGGTGCGCCGACGGCCCGGACCGCCGCCTCCGTCCCGGAGGGCTGAGTCAGAGAGCGCCGCTCGCGGCCGTCTCGTCGACGCCGCCCGCGCCGTCGAACGTCAGGAGGCGGTCGGCGACCTTGTCGATGAAGTAGCGGTCGTGGCTCACGACGACCACAGCACCGGGGAAGTGCGCGAGCGCGCGCTCCATGACCTGTGCGCTCGTGAGGTCGAGGTGGTTGGTCGGCTCGTCGAGCACGATCACCGAGGCGCCCGACAGCAGGCACTGCGCGATCGCGACACGGGCGCGCTGCCCGCCCGAGAGCGTGCCGATCTTCTGCTTGAGCTCCATCTCGGAGAACTGCAGCATCGTCAGGAACCGGTTGACGTTCTTCTTGGTCGCGGAGTAGGCGAGCGTGCCCGGGGCCGCGCTGACGGCGTGCGCGACCGTGTCGTCCAGGTCGAGGTCGGCCACGACCTGGTTGTAGGAGACGAACGTCGAGTTCTTCTTCCAGGTGATCTGCCCGGCGTCGGGCGGGACGACCTCGGTGAGCACGTCGAGGAGCGTCGACTTGCCGGACCCGTTCGCCCCGACGACGGCCACGCGGTCGCCCCGGTGCAGCGCGAACGTCAGGTCGCTGAACAACGGGTCACCGCCGAACCCCTTGGTGAGGCCCTCGACCTCGACCAGGCGCTCGCTCACGTGGAGGTCCGCGTAGATCGTGGTGATGATCTGGTCGACCGGGCGAGGGGCCTGGCGCTTCTTGATGTCGGCGAGCTTGCGCTTGAGCCCGCGGCTCTTGTCCTTCGCGGCCTGCTTGCGGGCGTCGCTGGCCTCGACCTCGTACGCGAGCAGCTCCTCCTCGTGCGCGAACTGGCGCTCGATGGTCTTGAGGCGCGACTGCTTGGCGTGCACGTAGTCGGAGTACCCGCCCTCGTACTCGTGCAGGCGGCGGTTCTCGATCTCGACGATCCGGTTGACGGCCCCGTCGAGGAACTGACGGTCGTGCGAGACCACGAGCACCGCGCCCGGGTAGGTCTGGAGCCAGTTCTCGATCCAGCGCACGCCGTCGAGGTCGAGGAAGTTGGTGGGCTCGTCGAGCAGCAGCACGTCGGGACGCTGCACGAGGATCCTTGCGAGCGCCGCGCGGTTGCGCCAACCGCCCGAGAGCTGGTCGACGGGCAGGTCGCGGCGCTCGGCGTCGAACCCGAGGCGCGTGAGGACCGTGTCGATCGTGTTCTCGTACGACCACCCGTCGATCGCGTCCATGCGCTCGAACAGGTCGGCCTGCTCGGTCAGGAGCCGCGTCATCTCGTCGCCGCCGTCGTCCATGAGGTCGGGCTCGGCGAGCCGCTCGCCGATCGCGTCGAGGCGCTCCTGCGTCGCGTGGACGTCGGCGAACAACGCGCTGAGCTCCTCGGCCGCGCTGCGGTGGCCCGCGAGCTCCGAGAACTGCGAGAAGTACCCGATCGTGACCCCGAGGTTGACGTCGACCGTCCCGGCCGTGGGCTCCTTGCGCCCCAGGATGAGCTCGAGGAACGTCGTCTTGCCCGTGCCGTTGCGGCCCACGAGCCCGACGCGCTCGCCCTCGCGGAGCTTGAGGTAGGCGTCGCGCAGCACGACCTTGTCGTCGAACTGCATGCTCACGGCGTTCAGGCGGATCAGGCTCACAGGGGTCCTCTCGGGCTCCGTGCCGCACGTCGGCACGACCCCGAACACTACGCGGGCGGGCTGTCCGCACCCTTGCGGGCTGCCGTACGGCAACCGTTCGTCGCACGTGACCTACCGCTCGTCGCACACCTCGACCGCCCGTCGACGTGACGTGGATCACGGGCCTGCGGTGTCCCTAGCCTTTCCCGGTCGGACGCAACGACGCGACCTGAGGGAGAGAGAACCGATGACCACAGACATCCGATCGACCGCGGAGGCCGCCCCGGACGACGGGCTCTCGCCCGACCCGACCCTTCCGCCCACCGCGGTCCCCGAGTCCGCCCTCGCGCCCCGCTGGAGCTGGCAGAAGGTCGCGCTGTGGACCGGGATCGCGCTGCTCGGGGGCGTGGCCTGGGTCATGCTCGCGCTCGTGCGCGGCGAGACCGTCAACGCCATCTGGTTCGTGTTCGCCGCGGTGTGCAGCTACCTCATCGGCTACCGCTTCTACTCGAAGGTCATCGAGCGGTACATCACGCGCCCCGACGACCGCCGTGCGACGCCCGCCGAGGTGCGCTCGGACGGCAAGGACTACGTCCCGACCGACCGCCGGGTGCTGTTCGGGCACCACTTCGCGGCGATCGCGGGCGCCGGCCCGCTCGTGGGCCCGGTCCTGGCGGCGCAGATGGGCTACCTGCCCGGCACGGTCTGGATCATCGTCGGCGTCATCTTCGCGGGGGCCGTGCAGGACTACGTCGTCCTGTTCTTCTCGATGCGTCGCGGCGGGCGCACGATCGGTCAGATGGCCCGCCAGGAGCTCGGGCGCATCGGTGGCACGGCCGCGATCGTCGCGTCGCTGCTCATCATGCTGATCATCGTCGCGATCCTCGCGCTTGTGGTCGTGAACTCCCTGGGCGAGAGCCCCTGGGGCGTCTTCAGCGTCGCGATGACCATCCCGATCGCCCTGTTCATGGGCGTCTACCTGCGCTACCTGCGCCCCGGGCGCATCACCGAGGTCTCGATCATCGGCTTCGTGCTCCTCATGGCAGCGATCGTGGGCGGCGGCTGGGTCGCGAACACCCCGTGGGGCGCGGACCTGTTCCACCTCGACCGCACGACCATCGCGATCGGCATCATCATCTACGGCTTCATCGCCGCGGTCCTGCCCGTGTGGCTGCTCCTGGCACCGCGCGACTACCTGTCGACCTTCATGAAGGTCGGCGTGATCGTGATGCTCGCGGGTGCGATCGTGATCGTGCGCCCCGAGATCTCGGTCCCCGCGGTCAGCGAGTTCGCGAGCGGAGAGACCGGCCCGGTGTTCTCCGGGTCGCTCTTCCCGTTCCTGTTCGTCACGATCGCGTGCGGCGCTCTCTCCGGCTTCCACGCGCTCATCGCCTCGGGCACGACGCCCAAGCTGCTCGAGAAGGAGCGTCAGACGCGCTTCATCGGGTACGGCGGCATGCTCATGGAGTCGTTCGTCGCGATCATGGCGCTCGTCGCGGCGATCTCGCTCGACCGCGGCATCTACTTCGCCATGAACGCCTCGGCCGCCGCGACGGGCGGGACCATCGAGGGCGCGGTCGCGTTCGTCAACTCGCTCGGCCTGGCCGGAGTGAACCTCACGCCCGACATGCTGTCCTCGACCGCGGCGGCCGTCGGCGAGGAGTCCATCGTGTCCCGCACGGGTGGCGCCCCGACCCTGGCGCTGGGCCTGGCGCACATCATGCAGCAACTGTTCGGCGGCGCCTCGATGATGGGCTTCTGGTACCACTTCGCGATCATGTTCGAGGCGCTGTTCATCCTCACGGCCGTCGACGCCGGGACGCGCGTCGCGCGCTTCATGCTCCAGGACTCGCTCGGCAACGTCGTGCCCAGGTTCCGTGACGTGTCGTGGCGCCCCGGCGTGTGGTTCTGCACCCTGGTCATGGTCGCGGGGTGGGGGAGCATCCTCTACCTCGGCGTGACCGACCCCCTCGGCGGGATCAACACGTTCTTCCCGCTGTTCGGCATCGCCAACCAGCTCCTCGCGGCCATCGCGCTCGCGGTCGTCCTGGCGATCGTGGCCAAGCGCGGACGGTCGTACTTCCGCTGGCTCTGGATCGTCGCGCTGCCCCTCGCGTTCACCGCGGTCGTGACCATCACCGCGTCGTTCGAGAAGATCTTCTCGCCGGTCCCGGCGGTCGGCTACTGGGCCAACCACAACGCGTTCAAGGAGGCCCTGGCCGCGGGCGAGACCTCGTTCGGCACCGCGACCTCGGTCGAGGCCATGGAGGCGGTCGTGCGCAACACGTTCGTCCAGGGCACGCTGTCGATCATCTTCGTGGTCCTCGCGATCGTCGTGATGGTCGCGGCCCTCGTGACGACCGTCAAGGCGCTGCGTGCGGGCGGAGGGGAGAACCACGAGGACGAGCCCGTGGCCTCGCGCCGCTTCGCGCCCGCAGGGCTCCTGACGACCGCGACCGAGAAGGAGATCGAGGCCGAGTGGGCCCAGCTCCCGCCCGAGAAGCGGCCCGTGTCCTCGGGCGCGGGGCACTGACGTGGGGCCCGTGCGCGACGCGCTCGCCCGCGCGGCGAGGGGCGCGGCCTGGTACGTCCGCCAGCTCATGGGCGACGACGCGTACCGGGTGTACGTGGAGCACCGCCGCGCCGCGCACGGGCCCGACGTCCCCGTCCTGACCGAGCGCCAGTTCTGGCGCCAGCGCATGGACGACCAGGACCGCAACCCCGGCGCCCGCTGCTGCTGAGCCGAAGAGGACGGCGACGGTCGCCCTCTCGCCACGGCGAGGGGCACGACGGCGATATCGTCGGGAGGGCCGCCCACCTGCGGTGGTAGGCCCTCCCGGCCCGGCGTCACCGCCGTGCCCGCCCGTACCGGCCCTTGCCCCGCGACTTTCCGGAAGAGGATCTCGACATGTCCGGACCCGCGTTCACCGGTGCCGTCGTCGGCCTGGTCGTCGGCGTCCTCCTCACGGGCGCGCTGGTCCTCGCCTGGCGGCTGGCCCGCGGCACCCGCGAGCTCGGCAGCGACTCGGAGCGCGCGACGTTCCGCACCCTGCACCTCGCGTCGCGCGCCGCCACGCACCTGCGTGACGGTCTCGAGGGCGACGACGTCGGCCGAGCAGCGCGCCACCTGCGTGCGCTGCTGGGCTGCGACGCGCTCGCGGTCGTGACGGCGGACGGCGTCGTGGCCCTCGACGGCCCGGCCCACCTGCTGGCCGAGGCCGAGCGCGTGGGGGCGCGGACCGTCGAGACGGGCAGGCGACAGGTCTACGGGGGCCGCGAGCCGTCGTCGGGCACGCCCTCGCCGGACGGGCCGCTCGAGGCCGTGGGCGCCCCCGTGCTCGCCGGGGGAACCGTGGCCGGCGCCGTGGTCGCGTTCGCGGCGCGCGTGCGCCCGCCGCTCGTGCGCGCCACGGGCGAGGTCGCGCAGTGGTGCGCGGCCCAGCTCGAGCTCGGTGAGCTCGAGACCTCGCGCACCGCGCTGGCCCAGGCCGAGCTGCGCGCCCTGCGCGCCCAGATCAGCCCGCACTTCATCTACAACTCGCTCGGCGCGATCGCCTCGTTCATCAGCACCGACCCCGAGCGGGCGCGGGACCTGGTGCTCGACTTCGCCGACTTCACGCGCTACTCGTTCCGCGGGCGCGGCGACTTCACGACGCTCGCCGACGAGCTGCACAGCATCCACTCGTACGTCGAGCTCGAGCGCGCGAGGTTCGGCGACCGGCTCACCGTGACGCTCCAGATCGCGCCCGAGTCGCTCTCGACCGTCATCCCGTTCCTGAGCGTCCAGCCGCTCGTCGAGAACGCGGTCCGGCACGGCCTCGAACCGCGCGAGGCCGGGGGCACGATCGTCATCAGCGCGCGCGACGAGGGCACCCAGACGGAGATCACGGTCGAGGACGACGGCGTCGGGATGTCGCCCGAGACGCTGCGGGCCCTGCTCGCGTCGGGCTCGCGCGCGACCAACGTCGGTCTGCGCAACGTCGACACGCGCGTGCGCCAGCTCTACGGCGACCAGCACGCGCTCGAGATCGAGACGAACGAGGGCGCGGGTACCCTCGTGCGGATGCGCGTGCCCAAGTCCCAGCCCCAGCACGAGACCGAGGTGAGCAGGCCGTGAACGACGACGTCCCCGCGGCCGCCGGGTTCGGCGAGCCGGCCGGGAGCCCGGGCGGCGTCCGTCGGCCAGACGGCGTCGACGTCCTCGTGGCCGACGACGAACGTCCCGTGCTCGACGAGCTGGTCCAGCTCCTGCGGCGCGACCCGCACGTGCGCTCGGTGCACGGCGTCGCCTCGGGGTCCGAGGCCCTGCGCTGGCTGTCCGAGCACCCCGTGCACGTCGCGTTCCTCGACATCCACATGCCCGGCCTCACGGGGCTCGACCTCGCCCGCGCGCTGTCGCGGTTCTCGGTGCGGCCCGCCGTGGTGTTCGTGACGGCCGACGAGGCCCGGGCCATCGAGGCCTTCGAGGTCGAGGCGGTCGACTACGTGCTCAAGCCCGTGCGGCGCGAACGCCTGGCTCGGGCGGTCGAGCGCGCTGTCGCGGGTCACGCGGCCGGGGGCCGCGCCCCGCTGCGGGACGCGGGCCGGGCGGCGCCCGACGCCCGTGCCCCTGCCGACGAGACCATCGCCGTGACGGTCGGGACCACGACGCGCGTCGTGCTGCGCTCCGCAGTGCGGTGGGTCCAGGCGCAGGGCGACTACTCGCGCCTCGTGACGGACAGCGACAGCTACCTGGTCCGCGAGCCCCTCTCCGACCTCGAGGAACGCTGGGCGGCCGCGGGCTTCCTGCGCGTGCACCGCTCCTACCTCGTCGACCGCTCGGCCGTGACCGCGGTCCGCCTGGGCGGTGCGCACCCCGTCGTGGTCGTCGCGGGGCACGAGGTCCCCGTGAGCCGTCGCATGGCCCCGGCCGTGCGCGACGCGCTCCTCGGCCGTCCCGGAGGACGTCCGTGAGCACCGAGGAGCCCCCGCCGCGGGTCGTCGTCCGTTCGACGGACGAACCGGCCGCCGACCTGGCCGCCGCGACGCACCCGGGGGAGCGGGCGCCGTCGGGCAGCGTGACGCCCCTGGGCGCGGAGACCTCCGGGCCCGACGGCGGCAGCGAACCCGCGGCCGTGTACGCCCGCAGCCTCGCGCGGGCGCAGCTGCGGCTCGCGCTCGCGTGCGTCGTGTCGTTCCTGGCCGTCGTCGCGCTGCTCACGGTCACGATGAGCGCCGTGCCGACGCTGGGCGACGTGCACCTGCTGGGCGTGCCGCTCCCGTGGCTCCTGCACGCCTACGGGTTCTACCCGGTCATCGCGGCGTTCGCGCTCGTGTTCGCGCTCGCCGCCGCGCGCAACGAACGACGCTTCCGCGCCCTCGTGGAGGACGAGTGACCTCGGCGCTGCCGCTCGTCGCGGTCGGCCTGCTGCTGCTCGCGACCGGGCTCATCGGGTTCTACGGGCTGCGCATCTCGCGGACCACGAGCGACTTCTTCGTCGCCTCGCGCACCGTGCAGCCCGTGTGGAACGCGTCGGCCATCAGCGGCGAGTACCTGTCGGCCGGGACGTTCCTGGGCCTGTCCGGGCTCGTGCTGCTCTCCGGGGCCGAGGCGTTCTGGTTCCCCGTCGGGTACGCCGCGGGCTACCTGCTCGTGCTGCTGTTCGTGGCCGGGCCGCTGCGCCGCAGCGGGGCCTACACGATCCCCGACTTCGTCCAGGCACGCCTCGACTCGCTCGCCGCCCGGCGCGTCACGAGCGTCCTGGTGCTCGTCATCGGGTGGCTGTACGTCGTCCCGCAGCTCCATGGCGCCGCGCTCGTCATCACGACCGTGGCCCCCGTGCCGCCGTGGGTCGGGTCGGTCGGGGTCGCCGCGGTCGTGAGCGCCGTGGTCGCCGCGGGCGGCATGCGCTCGGTCACGTTCGTCCAGGCGTTCCAGTTCTGGGTCAAGCTCACGGCGCTCGCGATCCCCGTGGTCTTCCTGCTGGTCGTGCTCGGCGGGCAGGACCTGGCGCTCGACCCGGCCCAGGTCTTCCCGCCCGAGGCCGGGCCACGCTCCTACGACACGTACACGACCGTCTCGCTGCTGCTTGCGCTCCTGCTCGGCACGATCGGACTGCCGCACGTCCTCGTGCGCTTCTACACGAGCCCCGACGGGGTCTCGGCGCGCTGGACCACGGTCGTGGTGATCGTCATGATCAGCGTCTTCTACATGGTCTCGAGCACCATGGGGCTCGTTGCCCGGGTCGTCGCGCCCGACCTGGCCGAGCCCGGCGTCGCCGACACGGTGGCGCTCGTGCTGCCCGCGCGCCTCGTGCCCGGCCTGGGCGGCGAGCTGCTCTCGGCGCTCGTGATCGCCGGGGCGTTCGCGGCGTTCCTCGGGACGTCCTCGGGGCTCGTGGTCTCGCTCGCGGGGGTCGTGAGCCAGGACCTGTTCGGCGGCACGGTCCGCTCGTTCCGCTGGTCCGCGGTCGCGTGCACGATCGTCCCCCTCGCGTTCGCGCTCGTGACCATCCCGCAGGGGCTCGTCACGAGCGTCGGGACGGTGTTCGTGTTCGCGGCCTCGGCGCTGTCCCCGACGATCCTGCTGGGTGTGTGGTGGCGTCGGCTCACGGCGCGCGGCGCGATCGCGGGCATGGTCGTCGGGAGCGCGCTGTGCGCGGTCGCGCTCCTCGTGACCTCGGCGCTGGGGCCCGGCGACGGGCTCGCGCGCAGCCTCCTGGCCCAGCCCGCGGCCTGGACGATCCCGCTCGCGACCGCCACGACGGTCGTCGTGTCCCTGCGCGACCGGCGCGGGCCGCAGCCTCGCACCGACCGTTTCCTGCGGCGGCTGCACGTGCCGGAGCGGGCTCCCGAGCGCTGAGTGCATGGTTCGGCCGCGACTCGCCGGGCGTGTCGCAGCCGAACCATGCACTCGACGTCGGGCGGGCCGGGGCAGCCCCGTTCGTCCACATCGTGTGACCCGGGCAAGCATGTGGGAAGCCGGTGCAAGAATGCGACCGATGCCCTCCACCACCTCCAGACCGAGCGCGTCCTCGGCTGACACGCCCGGCGGTCCCGACGGCGATGCTCCTGTACGCGGCCTCGGCCACCGTGCCCGGGCCACGGACGGCGGCCCTCCCGCCGGACCACCCGTGGTCGGTGGCTCGGCGCCCACCACCGGGCGGTCGGTGCCGGCCGGGTCCCGGCTGTCCACCTGGGCGTCGCTGCGCCGGCTCTACCCGTACGTGCGCCCCGCGGTGCCGCGCCTCGCCGGCGGGCTGCTCTCAGCGCTCGGCGCCAGCCTCGCGGCGCTCGCGATCCCGCAGGTTCTCCAGTCGCTCGTCGAGGGGCCGCTCGCCGCCGGAGCCTCGGCCCACGACCTCCGTGCGCTCGTGGTGCCCGTCGTCCTGGTGCTGCTGCTCGGCGTGGCCGAGGCAGGGTTCGTGCTGCTGCGCCGGAACCTCGTGATGTACCCGGGCACGCGCATCGAGGCAGACCTGCGGCTCGCGTTGTTCAGGCACCTGCAGGACCTTCCCGCGGCGTTCCACGACCGGTGGCCTGGTGGCCAGCTCCTCAGCCGGATCATGGGCGACCTCGGTCTGCTGCGCCGATGGCTCATCTTCGGCCTGCTGCAGCTCGTGGTGAGCGCGGTGACGATCGTCGTGGGCGTCGCGATCCTGCTCTCCACGGTGGGCTGGCTCGGGCTCGTGTACCTCGCCGGTGCCGTGCCGGTCACGGTGATCGCGTTCCGGTTCTCGCGCCGCTACCGGGTCATCGCGCGGCTCTCTCAGGACCAGTCCGGTGACCTGGCCACGACGGTCGAGGAGTCGGTGCACGGCATCCGGGTGCTCAAGGCCTTCGGGCGCGGTGGCAGCGCCCTCCAGTCCTTCACCGGCCAGGCGGAGGAGCTGCGACGCACCGAGATCCGCAAGGCCGGCAACCAGGCCACGGTGACGACGTCGCTGCAGATGATCCCGGAGATCACGCTGGCGGTGTGCCTGGTGCTGGGGTCGATCCTCGCGGTCCGCGGTGACATCACGCTGGGGAGCCTCGTCGCGTTCTTCCTCACCGCCGCCGTGATCAACGGCCCGGTCGTCGACCTCGGCATGACGCTGTCGATGACGCTCAACGCGCGCACCGCCGTCGACCGATTCTTCGAGGTCATGCAGACGCCGAACGACCTCACGGACCCGCAGGACCCGGTCGAGGTCGGCCCGGCTCGGGGGCACGTGGAGCTGCGTGACGTCTCCTTCCGGTTCGGCGACGCGACCGAGCCCCTGCTCTCCCATCTCGACCTGGACCTGCCCGTGGGGACGACGACGGCGCTCGTCGGGCTCACCGGTGCGGGCAAGTCGACCCTGGCGATGCTGGTACCCCGCATCGCGGACGTCACCGGTGGCCAGGTGCTGCTCGACGGGGTCGACGTGCGCGCCATGCGCCGCACGGACGTGCGCCGCGCCGTCGCCGTCGCGTTCGAGGACCCCACGCTGTTCTCCGCCTCGGTGCGGGACAACGTGCTGCTCGGTGTCCCCGAGGTGGGTCCCCACGCGGTGCCCGACGCAGAGCGCGAGCGCCGGCTGCACGAGGCGCTCGAGGTGGCGCAGGCTGGGTTCGTCGCCGACCTTCCGCAGGGCGTCGAGACGCTCATCGGCGAGGAGGGGCTGTCCCTGTCGGGCGGCCAGCGGCAGCGCCTGGCGCTCGCGCGGGCCATCGCCGTGCGCCCCGCGGTGCTCGTGCTCGACGACCCGCTCTCCGCGCTCGACGTCACGACCGAGGAGGCCGTGACCGGCCGGCTGCACGAGGTGCTCGACGGGACCACGACCCTCGTGATCGCGCACCGGCCCTCGACCGTCGCGCTCGCCGACCGCGTCGCCGTCCTGCAGGACGGTCGGATCACCGCCGTCGGCACGCACTCCGACCTCCTGGTCGCCGACCCGCACTACCGGTACGTGATCTCGAGCCTCGAGGAGGACTGGGAGCAGGCCGCGACCCAGGGCGCCCCGGGTGACGGACCCGAGGTCCACGTGGACGACGACCCGAAGGAGGCCCACCCGTGAGCGGACCGACCACCCCGGCCGAAGCGCCCCGTCGGCCCACCGATGCAGCGACCGACGACGCCACGCGGCTCGACCGCGAGACCTCCGCGGCCGTGCGTGCCCGTTCGATGCGACTGCTCGGAGACCTGCTGCGTCCCCGCAAGCGGGCCCTCGCGTGGGCCGGGGTCCTCGTCGTGATCTCCACGCTCGGTCAGGTGGCCGGGCCGTGGCTCGTGTCTCTCGCGATCGACGTCGCCGTCCCCGCCCTCGCGGACGGCCGGGCCGTGCCGCTCGTACTCGTCGGCTCCGCGTATCTCGTGGCCGCCGTCGTGGGCGGGCTGTGCGCGGGCGCCTACGTGCGGTCGGCCGCGCGCATCGCCCAGGGCGTGCTGCTCGCCCTGCGCCGCCGCGTGTTCCGGCACACGCAGCTGCTGTCGCTGGACTTCCACGAGTCGTACACGTCGGGCCGTATCATCAGCCGCCAGACGTCCGACCTCGAGGCCCTTCGTGAGCTGCTCGACGGCGGCCTCACGGGGGTCGTGTCCTCGCTCATGCTCATGCTGTTCACCGGCCTGGGGCTGTGGTTGCTCGACCCGGTCTCGGGGCTCGTGCTCGTCGTGGCGCTCGTGCCCGCGTGGCTGCTCACCCGATGGTTCCAGAAGCACTCGCAGCTGTACTACCGCCAGCAGCGCACCACGTCGGCCCGGCTCATCGTGAAGTTCGTCGAGACGATGACGGGCATGCGTGCCGTGCAGGCGTTCCGTCGCGAGGCCACGACCGAGGCGGAGTATGACCGGCTCGGTGAGGAGTACCGCGACGCGAACCTGCGGATCTTCAGCGTCAACGGGCGGTATCAGCCTGGCCTCGTGCTGATCGGCAACGTCGCCGTCGCTGCGGCGCTCGCCGTCGGCGGGTGGAGGGTCTACCAGGGGTCGCTGGACGTCGGCGTGCTGGTCGCTGCGCTGCTCTACGTCAAGCGGTTCTTCCAGCCGATCCAACAGCTCGGCATGTTCTACAACTCCTTCCAGTCCGCGACGGCGGCCCTGGAGAAGGTGTCCGGGCTCCTGGCCGAGGAGCCCACCGTCGTCGAGCCCACGAGGCCGACGCCCCTGCCGCACGCGCGCGGCGCGCTGCGGCTCGACGACGTGACGTTCCGGTACGGCGACGGGCCGGTCATCCTGCCCGACCTCGACCTCACGATCCCCGCGGGTCAGACGGTCGCGCTGGTCGGCACCACGGGGGCCGGCAAGTCGACGCTGGCCAAGCTCGTCACCCGGTTCTACGACGCCACCGAGGGCAGCGTGCAGCTCGACGGGGTGGACCTGCGTGACCTGTCGACCACGGACCTCCGGCGCGCGGTGGTCATGGTGACGCAGGAGGCCTACCTGTTCAGCGGGTCCGTCCGCGAGAACATCGCGCTCGGGCGGCCCGACGCGACACAGGCCGAGATCGAGGACGCCGCCCGTGCCGTCGGTGCGCACGAGTTCATCATGGCGATGCCCGAGGGCTATGACACCGAGGTGAACAAGCGGGGCGGACGGGTCTCCTCGGGGCAGCGCCAGCTCCTGAGCTTCGCGCGCGCCTTCCTCGCGGACCCGGCGGTGCTCGTGCTCGACGAGGCGACCAGCTCGTTGGACGTCCCGGGCGAGCGGTTGGTGCAGCACGGCCTCCAGACCCTGCTCGCGGACCGGACGGCGATCATCATCGCGCACCGGTTGTCCACGGTGGCCATCGCGGACCGTGTGCTCGTCATGGAGCACGGGCGCATCGTCGAGGACGGTTCGCCCGCCGACCTCGCGGCAGGGAGCGGCCGGTACGCGACCCTGCACGAGGCATGGCGGGAGTCGATGGCCTGAGGCGCGGGCGCCCGTCCCGAGCGCTGAGTGCATGGTTCGGCTGCGACTCGCCGGGCGTGTCGCAGCCGAACCATGCACTCGACGTCGGGCGCCGGGCTAGGGCACGAGCCGGTGCAGGTCGCGCGGGAACAGCGTGACCTCCCGGACGTTCGCCGCCCCCGTCAGGCGAGCCGTCCAGCGCTCGAGGCCGATCGCGAACCCGCCGTGCGGCGGCATGCCGTGCTCGAACGCCTCGAGGTAGGTCGCGTACGCGGCCGGGTCCTCGCCACGGGCCGTGATCGCTGAGACATAGTCCGCGTGCCGGTGCAGCCGCTGCCCGCCCGTGACGAGCTCGAGACCGCGGAAGAGCAGGTCGAAGCTGTTGCTCCACCGCGCGTCGTCGGGCTGGGGGTGCGTGTAGAAGGGGCGCTTGGCCATCGGAAAGCCCTCGACGGCGAGGAAGTCGCTGCCGTGCTCGGCGAGCGCCCACCTCCCCAGGGCGCGTTCGTGCTCGGGGGCCAGGTCGGGCTCGTCCGCGGGCGCGCCGACCAGGGCCAGGGCCTCGGCGAAGTGGATCACCGGGATCTGGTCGGGCACGACCGGGACCTCGAACCCCTGGGCCGCGACCGCTCCTGCCGCGAGCTCGTGCACCCCCGCGACCATGCCCGCCAGGACGTCGCGCAGCACCCGCAGCACGTCGCGGTGGTCGTGCACGAACCCGAGCTCGACGTCGAGCGAGACGTACTCGGCGAGGTGGCGGACCGTGTCGTGCGGCTCGGCGCGGAAGACCGGCCCCACCTCGTACACGCGCTCGAACACCCCGACGAGCTGCTGCTTGTAGAGCTGGGGGCTCTGCGCCAGGAAGGCGGGACCGCCGAAGTAGTCGACCGCGAACACGTCCGCCCCCGACTCGGTCGCCGACGCGACGATCTTGGGAGAGTGGACCTCGGTGAACCCCTGCGCGTCGAGCACCTCCCGGAAGCCCCGCAGCGACGCGGCCGCGACCTCCCACCGGGCGCGCTGGGCGGGATGGCGCCACGCGACCGCCGCGTGGTCGAGCAGGGTCGGCAGCGCCACGTCGAGCGCAGGACGCCACAGCTCGACGGGAGGGGTCCTGGCCGGGTCGGTCAGGGGGACGACGGTCGGCGCGGTGACCTCGATCCCCCCAGGCGCCTGGGCGTTCGCCGTGGCGACCCCGGTCACCTCGACCACGGTCTCCTCGGGCGGCAGGTCTTGTCCGTCTCTCGCGCGCACGACGACCTGGGCGAGGCCCGACCGGTCGCGCAGGACCAGGAAGGTGACCGCAGCGAGCTCGCGGCGGCGGTGCACCCAGCCGCGGAGCGTCACGGACGTGCCGGGCGGCACGGAGGAGAGGTCGGCGGCGAGGGTGCGGGAGCCGGGAAGCGCGACGGGTGGGGTGGGTGGTCTCATGGTTCCTCCAGCAGGCGAAGGCCCGGGAGGAGCGGGCGGGGGCTAGGTCGCTGTGCCACCACTCCTTCGCCGGGAGGTCCCGGCCTCTCGTCGGTACGCCGCACGCGCGGGGGACGCCCGCCCGTGCTGCGAGAGCCGGGCCGAGGGTCGTCACGCCTCACGTCCACCGGTCCCGACCCTACCCACGGTGCAGCCGGGGCGTCGCGGGAATTCTCCGGGCGGACGCCGGGTGCATGGTTCGGCTGCGACACGCTCGGCGAGCAGCAGCGGAACCATGCACTCAGCGTGCGCGGCACCTCCCGTTCACCCGCTCTCGCTACGGTCGCACCATGACCGCAGAGCCCGCCCGGCCCTCTCGGCCCGCCCCGCTCGCCCGGCGCCTGGGGCTGGCCGACAGCGTCGTGATCGGCGTCGGCTCGATGCTCGGCGCCGGAGTGTTCGCGGTCTTCGCCCCGGCGGCCGCCGCGGCCGGGTGGTGGCTCCTCGCGGGGCTCGCGCTCGCGGCCCTGGTCGCCTACGCGAACGCGACGTCCACGGCGCAGCTCGCGGCTCGCTACCCGACGTCGGGCGGGGCCTACGCGTACGGGCGTGAACGCCTGGGGCCGTGGTGGGGTTTCGCCGCGGGGTGGTCGTTCGTCGTCGGGAAGACGGCCTCGTGCGCGGCCATGGCCTTGACCTTCGCGGCCTATGCCGCCCCCGGCGCGCAGCGACCCGTGGCCGCGCTCGTCGTCGTGGCGCTGGTCGCCGTCAACGCCCGGGGCGTGACCCGCACGGCCCAGGTGACGCGCCTCCTGGTCGCCGTGACGGCGCTGGTGCTGGTGCTCGTGGTCGTCGTCGCGTGGCAGGCCCCCGTCGCAGGGGCCGCGCCGGGGGCGGGAGCACCCCTGGGGCCGTACGGGGTGCTCCAGAGCGCGGGACTGCTGTTCTTCGCGTTCGCCGGGTACGCACGGATCGCGACGCTCGGTGAGGAGGTGCGGAACCCGCGGGTCACGATCCCGCGTGCGATCCAGCTCGCGCTCGGGATCGTGGTGGTCGTGTACGTGGTGGTCGGGGTCGGCGCGCTGCGGGCGCTCGGCGTGGACGGCCTCGCCGGCTCGACGGCGCCGCTCGCCGACGTCGTCGGCGCGGCCGGGTGGCCCGGCGGGGACCTGATCGTGCGGGTCGGCGCCGCCGCGGCCTGCGGGGGAGCGCTGCTGGGGCTCGTCGCCGGGGTGGGGCGGACGACGCTCGCGATGGCGCGGGAGGGCGACCTGCCGCGCCCGCTCGCGGTGGTGCACCCGGTCCACCGGGTGCCCGCGCGCGCCGAGGCCGTGCTGGGGGTCGTCCTCGTCGTCCTCGTCCTGGTCGCCGACCTCCGCACGGCCGTCGGGTTCTCGTCCTTCGCGGTGCTGACGTACTACGCGGTCGCCAACCTCGCGGCCCTCACGCAGGGGCCCGACGACCGTCGCCGGCCCCGCGTCCTCCAGGTCCTGGGACTCGTCGGGTGCGTGGTGCTCGCCGCCTCGCTCCCGCCGGCGTCCGTGCTCGCGGGTGGGGCGGTGCTCCTCGTGGGGCTGGCCGGACGAGCCGTCGTCCGGGCCGTCGCGGGGCGGACGCCCAGCCCATGAACCGGCTGCGACGCGTCCGGTCGCGACGTCCCAGCCCTCGCGCCAGGACGCCCGCGGGGTGACGATGGACGTATGTCCAGCGTCGGACCGGTCGTTGTCGGGTATGACGGGTCGCCCTCGGCGACCTCTGCGGTGCGCTGGGCTGCGCGCGAAGCCCGACGGCGCAGCGCCCACCTCGAGGTCGTCTTCGCCCGCGACGCGCACGACTCCCACCTGGAACCCTCGCTGCCGGGCGGAGGGGACGACGCGCAGGCCGGAGCCCGGGCGCTCGCGGACCGCGGCCGTGGCAAGGCGCTCGAGGTCGAGCCGGACCTCGAGGTCGAGGCGACCGTCGAGTACACGACCCCTGCGGCGACCCTGGTCGGGGCGTCGCTCGACGCCTCGGTCGTGGTCGTCGGCTCCGGGGACCACGGGCGGGTGCGCGGCGAGCTCGGCGGCTCGGTGGCGCTCGCGGTCGCCGCCCACGCGCACTGCCCGGTCGTCGTGGTGCACGGCGACGTCGAGGCGTTGCGCGACGTCAACCTGCCCGTCGTGGTGGGGGTCGACGGGTCGGCGGCCTCGACCGACGCGCTGCTCCACGCGGCCGAGGTGGCCGTCTCGCGGCAGGCGTCCCTGCGAGTGGTGGTCGCCTGGTGGACGCGGGCCTCCGCGCATCTCGAGAGCTACGTCGCTGCGGAGTTCCCGCGCGAGCGTGCCGAGCAGGGCGCCGAGCGGCAGCTCGCCGCGGCGCTCGCGCAGGTGCGCGAGGCGTTCGAGGGCATCGAGGTCGAGGGGCAGACGGTCGAGGCCTACCCGGCCCCCGCGCTGGTCAGGGCCTCGGAGGGGGCCGAGCGGCTCGTCGTGGGCTCGCGAGGCAGGGGAGGGTTCGCGGCTCTCGTCCTGGGATCGGTGAGTCACGCGCTGGTGCGTGACGCGCACTGTCCCGTGACGATCGTGCGCTGAGCGCGACCGCCCTTCTCGAGTGATCCCGACCACATCTTCGGGTCCGAGGGTTTCACCCGGTCCAGATGTTTGGTTAGGCTCACCTCTGTGAGCCAGACCTTACCGGGAGCCGACGACGCCACGGCAGCCCAGGACCCCGCCCGACCGGCCCTCGCCGGTGCCGGGCTGAGCCTCGGGTACGACGGGAACGCCGTCGTGCACGACGCCTCGCTGCGACTGCTCCCCGGACAGGTCACCGCGCTGATCGGGCCCAACGGGAGCGGCAAGTCGACGCTCCTGCGCTCGCTCGCCCGGCTCCACAAGCCGCTCGCAGGCACCGTGAGCCTGCCCGACGTCCCCGACGCGCTCGCGCTGCACCCCAAGGACTTCGCGCGCCGCGTGACGCTGCTCTCGCAGAGCAGGCCCACGCCCAACGGCGTGAGCGTGCGCGACGTCGTCGGGTACGGGCGCCACCCGCACCGGGCACGCTTCCGCTCCACGGATCCCGACGGCGCCCGCGCGATCGCCTGGGCCATGGACGTCACGGGCGTCGCGGCCATGGCGGGACGCGGCGTCGACGAGCTGTCGGGCGGCGAGCTCCAGCGTGTGTGGCTCGCGACGTGCCTCGCGCAGGACACGGGCGTGCTGCTCCTCGACGAGCCCACGACCTACCTGGACCTGCGCTACCAGGTCGAGATCCTCGACCTGATGCGCGACCTCGCGGACGATCACGGCGTGGCCGTGGGCGTCGTGCTGCACGACCTCAACCAGGCGGCTGCGGTCGCCGACCACGTGGTCCTGCTCCAGCGCGGCGTCGTCCGCGCCGCGGGCGAGGCCGTGGACGTCCTGACGGCCGACGCCCTGAGCGAGACCTACGGCATCCGCATCGAGGTCACGCACGACCCGCTGACGGGCACGGTGCAGACCGCGCCCGTCGGGCGGCACACGACCCGCAGGCTCGTCGCCGTCCCCTGACGACCGAGCCGACGAACCCCGTGCCGCCGCGCACCCCCGCGCGGTGGCCCACCGAGCCCGACGCCGCCACGGCGCGGGCCGCACCTCAAGGACACAGGACCCCCATGCGAACGACCCTCCGGACCGGCCTGCCCGCCGTCCTGCTCGTGACAGCGCTCACCCTCACCGCGTGCGGCACCACGGAAGAGGCCGACGCCGGCTCGGCCGACGCGACCGCAGCCTCCGACGCGGGCCCTGTCACGTTCACCGATGAGCGCGGCGAGCAGACGCTCGACGCCCCGGCGACCGAGGTCGTCTCGCTCGAGTGGGGCCTCACCGAGAACCTGCTCGCGCTCGGCGTGGACGTGGTGGGTCAGGCCGACGTCGAGGGCTACAACACCTGGGACACCTCGGTGCCCCTCGACGCGTCGACCCCGGACGTCGGGATGCGCGGCGAGCCGAGCCTCGACGCGATCTCGGCGCTCGAGCCCCAGCTCATCGCCGTCACCACCGACACGCCCGACAACGTGATCGACCAGCTCGCGGACATCGCGCCCGTCGTGACGCTGCGCGGCTCGGACGGCACCGACCCGATCGGGTACATGCGCCAGACCGTCGAGACGCTCGCGACCGCGACGGGCACCGAGGACGAGGGCGCCGAGCTGCTCGCGGGCTTCGACACCAAGGTCGCCGAGGGCAAGAAGGCCCTCGACGAGGCCGGCGTCGCGGGCGCCTCGTACGTCATGGCCGACGGCTGGGTCAACAACGGCACCGTCTCGGTGCGCATGTACACCCCCGGCTCGTTCCTCGGCGCGATCGGCGCCGAGCTGGGTCTCGCGAACGCGTGGACCGGCGAGGGCGACCCCGACTACGGCCTCGCGCAGACCGACGTCGAGGGCCTGACCGCGCTGAGCGACGTCCAGTTCGTCTACGCCGCGAGCGACTCCGAGGCAGACCCGTTCGCGGACGGCCTCAAGGACAACGCGATCTGGCAGCAGCTCCCCTTCGTCGCGGCCGGTGACGTGCACCGCATCCCCGACGGCATCTGGATGTTCGGCGGCCCGGCCTCGGCGGGCGCCTACGTCGACGCGCTCGTCGCGGCACTGACCCAGTGAGCACGAGCGCCCCGGGGGAGCTCTCGACGGCCCGGAACGAGGTCCCGGACGACGCCTCGGGACTCCTGGCCCCGCCGGTTCCCCCGGGGCGCTCGCGCGTCCGGTTCCGCCTGACGGTCGCCTCGGCGTTCGTCGTCGCGATCCTCGTCGTCCTGGTGCTGGCCGCGATCCACCTCACGCAGGGGACGGCCGACGTCGGGCTCGGCGACCTGCTGAGGCTCGTCGTGGGCGGCGAGGCCGACGGCGACACGGACCGGACCGTCGCGGCCGTCCTGGTCGCCTCGCGACTGCCACGCCTGCTCGCGGGCCTGCTCGTGGGCGTCTCGCTCGGTGCGGCCGGAGCCGCGCTGCAGTCCGTGGCGCGCAACCCGCTCGCCTCGCCCGACACGCTCGCGGTCAACGCGGGCGCCTACGTCGCGGTCGTGGGCGCGGCCGTGATCGGCGTGACGCTGCCGTTCTACCTCTCGGGGACCCTCGCGCTGGTCGGTGGCCTCGCGGCATCGGGCCTCGTGCTCGTCCTGGCCCGCAGTGGTGCCGCCGGGCCGACCCGGCTGATCCTCGCGGGCTCCGCGATCACCCTGGCCCTGCACTCCCTGACGACCGTGCTGCTCGTGCTGTTCCAGCAGGAGACCATGGGCCTCTTCGCGTGGGGGAGCGGTTCGATCGTCCAGTCCGGCACGTCGCAGGTCGCGCTCGCTGCCCCGCTCGTGGTCGTGGGCCTCGGCGGCCTGATCCTCGTGGCCCACCGCCTGGACCTCCTGGCGCTGGGGGACGACACCGCGACCGTCCTCGGGATCGACGTGCGTGCCACGCGCGTCGTGACGATCCTGCTCGCGGTCCTGCTGTCCGCGACGGCGGTCACGGTCGCGGGCCCGGTCGGGTTCGTGGGCCTGTGCGCCCCGGTGATCGTGCGCCTCGTGGCGCGCAAGGTGCCGGGGCTCAACCGGCACCGCGTGCTCATCCCCCTCTCGGGGATCGCGGGCGTGATCGTCATCCTGGGTGCCGACGTCCTGCTGCGGCTGGTGCTTCCCGGCACCTACGGTGTCGCGGTCCCGACGGGCGTCATCACGACCGTGTTCGGCGCCGCGACGCTCGTGTGGCTCGCGCGCCGCCTCAAGGACTCGGGCCCCGCCGCGGGGACCCGGGCCGCGCACGTCCGGCCGCGCACCGCGCGTCGGACCCTGGTCGTGACGGCCGTCCTGGTCGCGCTCCTGGTCGCGGCCACGATCGCCGCGCTCCTGCTGGGCGACCGGCTCCTGCTCACGGGCGACGTCCTCAACTGGGCCGCCGACCGGGCGGGCAAGCAGGTCTCCTTCGTGCTCGACCAGCGCTTCCCGCGTGCGCTCGCGGCGATCCTCGCGGGTGCCGCCCTGGGGCTGGCGGGAACCGTGGTGCAGGCCGTGTGCCGCAACCCGCTGGCCGAACCGGGGCTGCTCGGCGTGACCGCGGGTGCCGGCCTGGGGGCCGTCGCGGTCGTCCTGCTCGTGCCCGGCGTCGGCATCATGGGCATGTCCGCGGCGGCCGTGGTCGGCGCGCTCGGGACGTTCGCGATCGTCTACCGCCTGGCCTACCGGGGCGGGCTGAGCTCGGACCGCCTCGTGCTCATCGGCATCGGCATGAGCGCGGGGGCCACGGCCCTGACGACGCTCGTGATCGTCGTGGTGGCGCCGTGGAACCTCAACCTCGCGCTCACCTGGCTGTCCGGGTCCACGTACGGGCGCACGCTCGAGCACGTGGTCCCCGTCGTGCTCGCGCTGCTCGTGGTCGTGCCCGTCGCGGTCCTCCACCGGCGCGAGATGGACGTCCTGGCGCTCGACGAGGACACCCCGCGGGTCCTGGGCCTGCGGCTCGACCGCACGCGCCTGCTGCTCCTGGGCGCGAGCGCGGTCCTGACCGCGGCGGCGGTCTGCGCGGTCGGCGTCGTGGGCTTCGTGGGGCTCGTCGCCCCGCATGCCGCGCGTGCCCTCGTCGGTTCCCGCAACGGTCGCGTCATCCCGGTCTCGATGCTGCTCGGGGCCGTCCTCGTGAGCGTCGCCGACACCGTGGGACGCACGGTCATCGCGCCTGCCCAGATCCCCGCGGGCCTGACGACCGCGCTCATCGGTGCGCCGTACTTCGTGTGGCTCCTGTGGCGCAGCCGAGGCCGCGAGGCGTGAGAGTGATCCCGGCCACAGGTGCGGGTCCGGGGTTCACCCGGGCCCAATGTTTGGTTAGGCTCGCCTACGTGAGCCAGACCAGTGTCGTGACCGAGCAGGAGATCTCCCCGTTCCGCATGTTCGACGTGCAGGTGCGACGGGTCGAGCGTCTGGCTCCCAGCTTCCTGCGCGTGACCTTCACGGGCCACGACCTGCACGAGTTCGCCGACAACGGCCTGGACCAGCGCATCAAGCTCGTCCTGCCCGCGGCCGACGGCGGCTACGAGCACCTCGACCGCACGGGCGAGTGGTACGCCGCCTGGCGTGCCCAGCCCGAGGAGCGTCGCAACCCGCTGCGCACCTACACCGTGCGCGCGGTGCGCCCCGAGCTCGCCGAGGTGGACGTCGACCTGGTCCTGCACGGCGACGCCGGCCCCGCGTCCCGGTGGGCGCTCGCGGCGCGCCCCGGCACCGAGGTCGTCCTGCTGGGCCCCAACGGGCTGTGGACGGGCGCGCACGGCGGGGTCGAGTTCTCGCGCCCCGTCCGCAGCCACGCGCTGCTCCTCGCGGGCGACGAGACCGCTGTCCCCGCGATCGCCTCGATCCTGGGGGCCCTGCCTGCGGACGAGGTCGGCGAGGTCTTCCTCGAGGTCCCGCACGCGGGCGACGTCCTGCCCGTCACGGCGCCTGCCGGCGTGAACGTCACCTGGCTCGCCCGCGAGGGGCGCGCCCACGGCGACCTGCTCGTCCCCGCGGTCCGTGAGGCGGCAGACCGTCTGCTCGAGCGCAACGTGTGCGGGGCGACCCACTCGCTCACGTGCGCCGCGCGCGGGCTCGAGCGGCGCGCCGACGGGGCCGGCGACGTGGCCGAGCTCGAGGACGTCGACATCGACACCGGCATCCTCTGGGAGGTCCCCGTGGACGACGACGGCGCGCCCCTCGTCGCGTGCGCCGAGCTCTACGCGTGGCTCGCGGGCGAGGCGTCGGTCATCAAGACGCTGCGGCGCTACCTCGTGTCCGAGCGCGGCGTGGACCGTCGGTCGGTCGCGTTCATGGGGTACTGGCGAGAGGGCCGCGCCGAGGGCTGAGGCTCGAGGGCGCCGTGCCGCCGGGCCGAGCGCCCGCACCCCCTCGCCGCGGGAACCCGCGTCCTCGCTCACCCCACCGGCACGCCCAGCCCCTCGACCAGCTCGATCCCGGGCAGCAGTGCGAGCAGCGCGCCCGGCAGCAGCAGCTTGGAGCGGCGCAGCCCGCTGCCGATCAGCGCGGGTTCGCCGTCCGTGGCGACGGCCGCGTCGAGCAGCACGCGCCACCCGTCGGGGAGCCCGATCGGGGTGATCCCGCCGTGCTCCATGCCGGACTCGGCGACCGCGCGGTCCATGGGCAGGAACGACGCCTTGCGCACGTCGAGCAGCGACCGCACGCGCGTGTTCACGTCGGCCCGGGTCGTGGCTCGCACGACCGCCGCGGCGATCCTCTCGTCGCCCCCGCGTCGTCCGGCGACCAGGACGCAGTTCGCGGAGGCCGCCGGGGGAAGGTTGTGGGCGGCGTTGAGCGTCGCGGTGTCGGCGAGGTCCGGGTCGATCTCGACGACCGCGACCTGCTCGGCGACGCGCGGGTCCTGCTCGGCCCACCGGGCGAGCGCCGCGGCGACCGAGGGGGCGAGGAGCTCGGGCCGGCTCGTCGCCGGGACCCAGTCGAGGTCGCCGAGCGTCGGGAGGGCGAGCGGGCCGCTCGTGGGGCGGCTCATGCGTCGACCAGGACCTGGTAGGTCGGCGTGATGGTCGCGCGCCCGATCGTGTGGAACACGGCGTTCATGGCGACCGCGGTCGCGGTCGTCGAGGGGGTGACGTCGAGCGTCTCGACGTCGAGCGCGTGCACCGCGAACACGTACCGGTGCGGTCTGTCGCCGCGCGGGGGTGCGGCACCCAGGTAGCCCGGCCCTCCGCCGTCGTGCCGGGTCTGCACGGCTCCCGGCGGGAGGTAGCCGCCGCCGGGGGACCCCGCGCCCTGCGCGAGGGTCACGGTGGGCACGGGCACGTTGACGACGGTCCAGTGCCAGTAGCCCGCCGGGGTCGGCGCGTCCATGTCGAAGCAGCTCACGAGGAAGGAGCGCGTGGCCGCGGGGAAGTGGTTCCAGGAGAGCTCGGGCGACCGGTTGTCGCCGTCGGCCGCGTGCGTGCGCGCCATGGGCTCGCCGTCGACGACGTCGTCGCTCGTGACCGTGAAGCGCGGCACCTGGGGCAGGAGCGAGTAGGGGTCGGGGGCGAGGGGGCGGTCGGCGAGGTTCATCGTCCCATCGTGCCCGGTGGGACGGCGAGGAGCCAGGGGTGATAGGGGTCGGCACGGGCGGGCGCCGGCCGGTGATGCGTCCCGCTTGTCCGCCCCAGGAAACCACATGTTGCAGGTTTGTGCGCGTTTAGGCCCCGCTATTGACAAACTCCGTCACCACCCGCAAATCTGAGGACTGCCCGGGCGATCCTCGGGCCACGCAGTGAGTGCCACAGATGCCATGTCACGAGCGTCGATCGCCGCCGGTCCCGGCAGACCCCGGGCGCATCGCCGACCAGAGAGAAGGTCGCCATGCACGCAGTTCCACCACCCGTGAGCCCCGCCAGGGGGCTCCTGCCCGGACGCCGGCCGTCCGCTGCCCGACGGCGGACGGTCGCCTCGGCCACCGCCCTCGCCCTCGCGCTCGGCACGGCTGCCGGGAGCGTCGCCCTGACGGCTCCCGCCGCGGCCGACGCCACCAACGCCAAGCCCGCGGTCGTCCCCACGCTCAAGGAGTGGACGGGAGGCAGCGGCTCGTTCGATCTCGACGCCTCGACCCGGATCGTCGTCCCCGCCGCGCTCGAGGAGATGGGCCGGCAGGTCGCGACGGACATCGCCGAGCTCACCGCCCGCACCGTCCCCGTCGCCCTGGACGCGGCGCCGGACGACGGTGACATCGTCCTCGTCGTCGATCCCGGGCTCGTCCATGCCGCGGGCGGCGAGCGCTTCGCCGAGGAGGGGTACGTCCTCGACGTCGACCCCGAGCGTCTCACCGTGACCGCACCGACCGAGCAGGGTGCCTTCTACGGGACCCGGAGCTTCCTGCAGGTGCTCGTCCAGAGCCCGGGTCGCGGCAGCGTGCCCGTCGGGGAGTCGGTCGACTGGCCCGACTACGCCTCGCGCGGGTTCATGCTCGACGTGGGGCGGCGCTTCTTCACGCCCGAGTTCGTCCGCGACTACATCTCGATGATGAGCTGGTTCAAGCTCAACGAGTTCCAGATCCACCTCATGGACAACGAGATCAGCCCGGCGGGCGGCAACTGGGCCAACGCCCAGGCGGGCTTCCGGCTCGAGTCGGACAACCCCGCGTTCGCGGGCCTCGCGTCGACCGACGGCGCCTACGACCGCGCGGACTGGCAGTCCTTCGAGGACACCGCGGCGGCTCACGCGGTGACGATCATCCCCGAGATCGAGGGGCCGGCCCATGCGCGCTCGGTCGTCCGGTGGAAGCCCGAGCTCGGGACGAACGGCGGCAACTCCGACCACCTGGACCTGAGCAAGCCCGAGGCGACGGCCGTCATGAAGTCGATCTTCACCGAGTTCGCACCGTGGTTCGAGGGACCCGACGTGCACATGGGCGTCGACGAGTACTACGCGTCGCCCGCGCTCTTCCGGGACTACTTCAACACCATGGCTGCCCACGTCCGCAGCCTCGGCAAGCATCCGCGCGCGTGGGGCAGCTTCACCCAGATGCACGGCAACGCGAACGGGTACGACCGTGACGTCACGATCAACTCCTGGAACGGCGGCTGGTACTCGATCGAGTCGGCGTACGCCGACGGCTACCGGTTCCTCAACACCGACGACTCGACGCTGTACGTCGTCCCGTTCGCGAGCTATTACCACGGCAACGGGCTGAACAACCAGTGGCTCTACTCGTCCTGGGCGCCCAACAAGACCGGGAACAAGACCGTGCCCGAGGGGGCCGCGGAGGGGGCCATGTTCGCGGTCTGGAACGACCTCGTCCACGCCGACTACTCGCAGCAGGACGTGCACGGCCTGGTCGAGCTGTCCTTCCCGACGATCGCGCAGAAGACCTGGGACGGGGCGACGCCCGAGCTCACGTTCGCGCAGTTCTCTGCCCTCACCCGCACCCTGGGCCTGGGTCCCGGCATCGAGGTGGTCGACTTCACGCGGGGCGGCCAGCTCGCGGGCGAGCTGAGCCACGGTGCGACCGTGACGGCCTCGTCCTCGGACGAGGGCAACGGTCCCGAGCACCTCACGGACGGCCAGACGACCACGCGCTGGAGCACCCGGTCGACCGAGCCTGCCTCGCTCACCGTGGACCTGGGGTCGGTGCAGACGGTCGGCGCCGTGGAGGCCGACTGGACTGCGGCGGCAGCGGCGAGCTACACGGTCGAGGTCTCGGTCGACGGGTCGACCTGGACGCGGGCGTCCCGGCACCGCAACGAGACCGGGGCGGGGGTGGACCGGGCGACGTTCGCCGCCCAGGAGGCCCGGTACGTCCGGCTGAGCGCGGTCGTCGGCGGTCCTGACGGGGTCGGTGCGTGGCGGCTGAGCGTCCTCGGCCGTCCGGACCTTGCCCTGGGTGCCGTCGCGACGGCCTCGGGCGTCGAGGCGGGGACGACCATGACGGCGGCCAACGTCGTCGACGGTGACCCCTCGACGCGCTGGTCGGCCGACTACGGCGCACAGCCGTGGGTCCAGGTCGACCTCGGCGCGGCCCGCACGGTCGACGAGATCACGCTGCGCTGGGAGGCCGCGTCCGCGACGGCCTACCGTGTCGAGGTGTCGCAGGACGGCGCGTCCTGGTCGCCTCTGGTGACCAGGACCGGGCTCGCAGGTGGTGCGCGCACCGACGTCCTGACCGTCGCGGCGACCACCGCGCGGTACGTCAGGGTGACGACGACGACCAAGAGCCTCAGCCCGTACCTGTCGCTCTACGACCTCGAGGTGCGGGGGGCGGCGCCTGCCGAGGAGGCACAGGTGACCGCCACCGCGACCGTGCGGTGCGTGGCAGGGCGGGCCCAGGTCTCGGTCGACGTCGTCAACGACGACGTGGTGCCCGTCGACCTCGTGGTCACGACGCCGTACGGCAGCCGGAGCTTCTCCGCGCTCTCGCCCGAGAAGCGGGCGCACGTGGCGTTCAGCACGCGTGCCGTGGGTGTCGAGGGCGGCACGGCCGTCGTCGACGTCGCCCTGGCGGGCTCGCCCGAGCAGGCGGGCTCCGTCGAGGTCCCGTTCACCGGTGCCGCCTGCGGCTGACGCCTGCCGAGCACGACGACCGAGGGGTCCGGCCCGCACAGGCCGGACCCCTCGGTCGTCGTGCCGTCTGCCCAGGTCCGCCCAGGTTCGCCCAGGTCCGCCAGGTCTGCCGGGCGGGCTCAGAGGGCACGAGGGTGCCGTCGGTGCGACGTCTGTCACCATGTGCGGGTGCACAAGCGACGCAAGGGGACGACGCAGAGCGTCGTCCTGATCATCCTGGCGGTCATCGCCCCCATCGTGCTGATGAGTCAGCGGCGAGGAAGGGGGTACTTCATCCACGACACAACGATCGCCGTGGAGCTGTTCGGTGCCCTGGCCCTCGTGGCAGCGCTCGGCATCGCGATCACGGTGCGCCGTGGGGGACCGCTCTTCGGGGAGCGGGCCGCGTTCGTCCTCCTGGGGGTGTTCACGGCGGTGGGGGCCGTGCTCGGGGGCTGGCGGACGTTCGACGAGGGGCCGACCGTGCTCACGGTCCTGGGGGTCCTCGCCGGTCTCGTCGCGGTCGGGGTCTATGCGATGCTCGCGATCCGGGCCCTTCCGCGTGCCGAGTGACGTCGGTCGTCGTTCTCTCGAGCGCGGCTTGAGGGTCTGGCCTCGTCCGTGCCGCGCGCGAAGGGCTGGAATCGTTGGAACGGCGCCGATCCCCGACCAAGGCTGAGGTGGCGAGTGAGGCTTCCGGAATGCCCGGATGTCCGGTCGATAGTTGCATGCTCGTCGAACTATCAACCACCACTTGACCCCCTGTGCGGAGCGGCCCGGGCGAGTTGACACCCCCTCGAGGAGGGCGTGTACTGGAAGTGTTCGAACACCTGTTCGAATGTCTTTCGAGCGTGCAGGAGGTGTCATGACCCTGGTCGACGACGCCCTCCTGGAGGCCCTGGGCCGCTCCGCGGTCACCGCTGCGCGCGCGGCGACCGAGGTCCCCGATTCCTTCACGCCCGCACGTCCCGCAGGTTCCACGCACGCGGAGCGGGCCCTGCTCGCCCGGTCGGTGCTGCGCCGCGCCGAGCTCTCTGCCCGGCGGGCGCCGGGGGCCACGGGGGAGGAGAAGCTCCTGCCGGTCCCGGAGGAGCTGTCCGGCCTGCTGCCCTTCGGCGGGCTCCAGCGCGGTACCGCCGTGGTGGTCGACGGCTCCACCTCGCTCCTGCTCGCGCTGCTGTCCGAGGCCTCGCGCACGGGGGCCTGGACCGCGATGGTCGGCTTCCCCCGCCTCGGCGTCCTCGCGGCGGCCGAGGCCGGGATCGACCTCGGCCGCGTCGCGCTCGTCCCGTCCCCGGGACCGGACGCCGCGGCCGCCGTCGCGGCCCTGCTCGACGGGATCGACGTCGTCGTGGTCGGACCGCAGGCCGCACTGACCGACGCCGACCGCCGTCGCCTGACCTCGCGTGCCCGCGAGCGCGGCAACCTGCTCGTCGCGGCGCAGCCCTGGGCCGGTGCGCACGTGGTCCTCACGGTCCGCGCGGGGACGTGGTCGGGCATGGACCAGGGCGCCGGGTACCTGCGCCGGCGCCGGCTGACGGTCGAGCGCAGCGGGCGGGCCGGGGCGGCCCGCAGCATCGAGCGCCAGGTCGAGCTGCCGCTGCGCGCGCACGCCGTGAAGAACCCGCGGCAGGTCGAGAAGACCCCGCCCGGCCTCCGGCTCGTCGGATGAGCACCGAGGCCACGGCCACCCGCACCGCGGTCCTGTGGGTGCCGGACTGGCCGGTCGTCGCGGCCATGGGGTCGGCCCAGGTCCCCGCGCACGTGCCGGCGGCCACGCACGACGGCCGTCGGGTCCTCGCGGTCTCGGCCACCGCCCGGGCGCAGGGCGTGCGCCGGGGGATGCGACGCCGTCGGGCGCAGGAGTGCTGCCCCGAGATCGAGCTGCTCGACGCCGACGACGGCCGCGACGCGCGCGAGTTCGAGCCCGTCGCGCTCGCGGCCGAGACCGTGGTCGCGGGCATCGAGGTCGCGCGCCCGGGACTGCTGCTCCTGCCCTCGGGCGGCCCCGCGCGCTACCACGGCACCGAGGAGCGCCTCGCCCAGGTGCTCGTCGAGCGGGTCGCGCGGGACACGGGTCACGAGAGCCAGGTCGGCGTCGCCGACGGGATCCTCGCGGCCGTGCTCGCGGCGCGGGCCTCGTCGGTCGTGCCCGCCGGGACCTCGCGCGCCTACCTCGCCCCGCGCCCGCTGGGCGAGCTCGCGCACGTCGTCGTGGGTGACGCCCAGCCCGTCGCGCAGCTCGTCGACCTCCTGGGACGGCTCGGGCTGCGGACCTTCGCGGACCTCGCGGCCCTGCCCGCCGCGAGCGTGCTGTCCCGCTTCGGCGACCTGGGTGCGTGGGCCCAGCGCCTGGCCCAGGGCGAGGACCTGCGCCCGCCCGCGAGGCGCCGCATCGAGGCGGACGTGGCCGTCGAGTGCGAGCTCGACCCGCCCGCCGAGCGCGTCGACGTCGCGACCTTCGCGGCCCGGCGCCTCGCCGAGGACCTGCACGCCCAGCTCGTCGAGCGGTCGTCGTCGTGCGGTCGGCTGCGCATCACGGCCCGCACCGAGGACGGGCGCGAGCTCGAACGGACCTGGCGCTGCGACGACGGGGCCATGGGCGGGCTCACCGCAGCCCGGATCACCGACCGCGTGCGCTGGCAGCTCGAGGGGTGGCTCACGGCGTCGCGCGTCGCACTGGGGCAGCGACAGCGCCAGGAGCAGCAGCGACGACGAGGTCCGCGGCGGGGGGCTCGGGGGACCGGGCCGGACGGCGACGTGGCGTACGACGACCCGCCGGACCTGCCCGAGGACCGGCCCTCGCCGCTCGTGCGGCTCGCGATCACGGCGGAGGAGGTCGTGGCCGCGGGGGTCGAGCAGCCGCGCCTGTGGGGCGCGTCGAGCGGCGAGGACGCGCGCGCCCAGCGCGCGCTGGGCCGTGTCCAGGGCCTCCTGGGCGGGGACGGTGTGCTGAGCGTCGTCACGCAGGGCGGGCGCGACGTCCACGACCAGGTGCACCTCGCCCCGTGGGGCGACGCGGCCCCCGCGCCGCGGCGCGCGGACCTGCCGTGGCCGGGGCGCCTGCCCGAGCCCGCGCCGGCCCTCGTGCTGGACGTCCCGGAGGACGTCAGCGTCCTGGACGACGGCGGAGCGCCCGTCCGCGTGGACGTGCGCCTCGCGATGAGCGCACCGCCCGCGACCGTGCGGTGGGAGTCGGGACGTCCGCGCTCGGCCCGCGTGCTCGGCTGGGCCGGGCCGTGGCCGCTCGCCGAACGGTGGTGGAGCCAGGCGCCGCGCCGGCGGGCGTACCTGCAGGTGCTGCTCGACGACGGCCGGGGCGTGCTGCTCGCGAGCGCCCAGGGGCGCTGGACTGTGGAGGCGGTCTATGACTAGGCCCACCGGCTCGGGTGCCCGTGCGGGCGGGGCGCCCCGCTACGCCGAGCTGCACGCGCACTCGGCGTTCAGCTTCCTCGACGGCGCGAGCCACCCCGAGGAGCTCGCGGCCGAGGCGGCGCACCTGGGCCTGTCGGCGCTCGCCGTGACGGACCACGACGGCCTGTACGGCGTGGTCCGCTTCGCGACCGCGGCGCGCGCGGTGTCCTTGCCGACCGTGTTCGGTGCCGAGCTGCACCTGCCCGTCGCGCCGACCCCCGGCGCGGCCCCCGTCCTGGACGCGCCCACGGGCGTGCCGGACCCGCGGGCGTCCCACCTGCTCGTCCTGGCCCGCGGCCCGGACGGGTACCGCAACCTGTCGAGCGCGATCGCGACCGCGCACCTCGCGACGGGTCGCAAGGGCGCGGCCGACTACCGGCTCGACCAGCTCGGGGAGCAGTCGGGCGGCCAGTGGCTGGTCCTCACGGGCTGCCGCAAGGGCGCGGTGCGCTCGGCGCTGCTCACCGAGGGGCCGCAGGCCGCTCGCCGTGAGCTCGACCGGCTCGTCCAGGTCTTCGGCCCGGACAACGTGGCCGTGGAGATCACCGACTCGGGCGACCCCCGCGACAGCGACCTGTGCGACGCGCTCGCCGGGCTGGCCGCGGACGCCCGCCTGCCGCTCGTCGCGACCGGCAACGTCCACTACGCACGTCCCCGCGACGCACCCCTCGCGGGGGCGCTCGCGGCCGTGCGCGCCCGGTCGTCGCTCGACGACATGGACGGCTGGCTGCCGGGAGCCCCCACCTCGCACCTGCGCTCGGCAGCCGAGATGCTCGACCGGCACCGCCGCCACCCGCAGGCCGTGGCCACGGCTGCGGAGCTGGGCGCCGAGTGCCAGTTCGACCTGCGCCTGGTGGCCCCCGAGCTGCCGCCGTACCCGGTCCCGGAGGGGCACGACGAGAGGTCGTGGCTGCGCGTGCTCGTGGAGAGGGGCGCCGCCGACCGCTACGGCCCGCGCGACGCCGAGCACGAGCCCGGTGCCTGGCACCAGATCGACCACGAGCTCGGGATCATCGAGCAGCTCGGGTTCCCCGGGTACTTCCTCATCGTCTACGACCTCGTGGAGTTCTGCCGCGCGCGCGGCATCCTCGCCCAGGGGCGCGGCTCGGCCGCGAACTCGGCCGTCTGCTACGCGCTCGGCATCACGGCCGTGGACGCCGTGAAGCACGGTCTGCTGTTCGAGCGCTTCCTCGCGCCCGAGCGCGACGGGCCGCCGGACATCGACGTCGACATCGAGTCGGTGCGCCGCGAGGAGGTCATCCAGTACGTGTACGAGCGGTTCGGGCGCACGCACGCGGCGCAGGTCGCGAACGTCATCTCCTACCGACCGAAGTCCGCGGTGCGGGACGCCGCGCGGGCCCTCGGGCACGACGTCGGGCAGCAGGACGCGTGGAGCAAGTCGATCGAGCGGTGGGGGTCGCTGCGGGGGCCGGACCCGTCGAGCCCCGCGGCGGACCGGGCGGCCCGGGAGCGTGCCATCGCCCGGCGCGGTGCGCACGGGGCGGCCCCGGCTGGAGCCCCGGCGGGGGCCTCGACCAAGGCCCCCGCAGGGGCGGCCTCGACGCCCGCCGGCCCGCCCGTCGTCGTGACCCGCACCGCGGCCAAGGACGCCCGAATAGCCGAGGTCTGGGGGACCGGCGAACCCCGGCCACGTCAGCAGGGCCGGCAGGGCCCGTCACAGCAGCGCCCGGACCGCCCGCACGCGGGTCACTCCGACTGGACCCCGGACCTGTCGGGTCGCGTCGTCGACCCGCTGGCTCACGACGACGCGGACCGGCGGGACGACCCCACGCTGCGCTCCGACGACCCGCACGACGTCGTGCCCGCCCACCGGCCGCCGTCGGCCGCCGAGGACGGCGAGATCCCGGCCCCGGTGCTGAGCCTCGCGGAGCGCATGCTGCGCCTGCCCCGGCACCTCGGCATCCACTCGGGCGGCATGGTCATGTGCGACCGCCCCGTGATCGAGGTGTGCCCGGTCGAGTGGGCGCGCATGGAGGGGCGCACGGTCCTGCAGTGGGACAAGGAGGACTGCGCGGACGCGGGGCTCGTGAAGTTCGACCTCCTGGGCCTGGGGATGCTCACGGCGATCCGGGTAGCGTTCGAGTTGATCGCCGAGCACGAGGGCCTGGACCTCGAGCTGCACTCGCTGCCCGACGAGGACCCCGCGGTCTACGACCTGCTGTGCGCGGCGGACACGGTCGGGGTGTTCCAGGTCGAGTCACGCGCCCAGATGGCGACGCTGCCGCGCCTGCAGCCGCGCACGTTCTACGACATCGTGATCGAGGTCGCGCTCATCCGCCCCGGCCCCATCCAGGGCGGCTCGGTGCACCCGTACATCAACCGGGCGCGCGGACGGGAGAAGGTCACGTACCTGCACCCGTTGCTCGAGAAGTCGCTCGCCAAGACGCTGGGCGTGCCCCTGTTCCAGGAGCAGCTCATGCAGATGGCGATCGACGTCGCGAGCTTCAGCGCGGCCGAGGCCGACCAGCTGCGCCGCGCGATGGGGTCCAAGCGGTCGGTCGAGCGCATGGAGGCGCTGCACGGGCGACTCCTGGCGGGCATGGCGAGGAACGGGGTCGCCCCGGACGTCGCCGAGCAGATCTTCGACAAGCTCAAGGCGTTCGCGGACTTCGGGTTCCCCGAGTCGCACGCCTACTCGTTCGCGTACCTCGTGTACGCGAGCGCGTGGCTCAAGGTGCACCACCCGGCCGCGTTCTACGCGGGCCTGCTCGCGGCGCAGCCCATGGGGTTCTACTCGCCGCAGTCGCTCGTCGCGGACGCGCGCCGTCACGGGGTCACGGCGCTGCGCCCGGACGTCAACGCGTCGGGCGTCAAGGCGGGGGTCGAGCGGCTGCCTCGCGTGCCAGCGAGCCGGGCGGAGAAGGAGGGGACGCCGTCGGGCAGGGACGTGCGGCCCGACGGCGCCGCGCCCCGACGCGGTCCCCTCGCCCCGCACCCCGCCCCGCCCGACGGCGCCCCGCACCCCGACCTGTCCCTCGCGGTGCGCATGGGGCTGGGGAGCGTGCGCGGGGTGGGGGACCCGGTCGCGGAGGCGATCGTCGCGGCGCGTGCGGACGGACCGTTCACGGACCTGCGCGACCTGGTGCGTCGCGTCGACCTGACCACGGCCCAGCTCGAGGCGCTCGCGACGGGCGGCGCGCTCGAACCCCTGGGCGTGGCCCGGCGCGAGGCACTGTGGGCCGCGGGAGCGCTCGCCCAGGAGGGCCCGGACACGCTGCCGGGGGTCTCGGTCGGGGTCGAGGCGCCCACGCTGCCGGGCATGAGCGAGGTCGAGACCGCGGTCGCGGACGTGTGGGCCACGGGCGTCTCGACCGACTCGTACCCGACCCAGTACGTGCGCCCCGGGCTGCGCAGGGCCGGGGTCATCACGGTTGCGGAGGCGGTCGAGCACGAGGCAGGTCGGCGGGTCGCGGTCGGGGGAGTCGTGACCCACCGCCAGCGCCCCGGGACGGCGGGCGGCGTGACGTTCCTGTCGATCGAGGACGAGACGGGTCTGCTCAACGTCATCTGCACGCCCGGCCTGTGGCAGCGGTTCCGCCGGGTCGCGCGGTCGTCGCCAGCGCTCGTGGTGCGGGGGCGCCTCGAACGGGCCGACGGCGCCACGAACCTCCTCGCGGAGCACCTCGCGCCGCTGTCGTTGCAGGTCGCGTCCCGGTCGCGGGACTTCCAGTAGACCTTCGCTGGCATACTCGGGGCACATGAGGACCGGACCTGCGCGCACCCGCCGTCGATCGATGCCCGCGCTCCTGACCGGGACCGTCGCCACCCTCGTCTTGCTGACCGGGTGCGGGGCGACCCCCGTCACGCCCGACGATCTCCTGGAGGCGCAGGGCGACCTGACGTCGGGCGTCGCGTTCGTGTCCTCGATCGGGCGCTCCGCGATCGATCTGACGGTCGAGCCCGGCGCGCTCGCGGACGGGGCGGACGCACCGAGCGCTGCGCCGCTCACCGTGGCGGTCACGTGCGAGGGCGACGGCGACGCGCACGTCGCCGTCGACGGTGTCCCCCTCGGGACGGTCTCGTGCGGGTTCCGGCGCGGTGACACGGGGTACGTCGCGCTGACGACCGGGGACGAGATGGACCTGCGCCTCGGCCATGGCGTCACCGTCGAGGCGAACACGGGGGCGGCCGTGGCGATGTCGGTGCTGGTCGAGCAGGCGGGCTGACAGGGGTGCCGTCGCTGCGCACCGCGGCCGCGTACGACGGGCGGCGCCCCTGTCGGATTGGCGAGGTCCACGACGAACCGACGACCGAAGACCTCGCGTGGATGCAGGCCCGAGACGTCGACGGACTCTCGATCGGGCCCCCGCGAGGTACGCGCCGGGTCTTTCCGCTGAACTGGGTGGAGGCCTCGGACCGCTGCGGTACCTGGAGATCGTGAGCCCTCGGCCCGTCGGGGCGGTCCCGGCGAGCATCGTCGGCGGGCTCGAGATCCTTTACGTGCAGGGGCGACTCCACGCAGAGCTCGACCTGGCTCGGGCGCAACGACTGCGCAGCCTCACGCTCGCACAGGACCAGGTAGAGGCCCTGTCGTCCGCGCCGGTGCTCGAGCACTGTGGTCTGGAAAGTGCGACGAGGTTCTCGTCAAGCATCTTCGAGGGGTGCGCCACGCTGCGGAGCGCGTTCGTCACCGCCGACAATCGGGCGGCCAACCCCGGCTGGGACTTCTCGGCCCAGGGTGAGTTCCCTCTGGAAAGGCTCACCCTGATGGACGGAGGGGCCCGTAGCCTCGACGGTATCGCAGCCCTGCCGAGGCTCCGCGGGCTCACCATCCTCCCGCGGGAGGACGCGGGGCTCGAGCAGCACCTCGACCTGAGGCCCCTGGCTGCGTGCTCGAGGCTGCGGCGACTCGTCCTTCACCGGAGCGGCACCCTGGACAACGCCCATGTCTTGGACGAGCTGACGGATCTCGAGACGGTGAAGGTCCGGCGAGGAGCCGTGGACCGCACCGTCGAGGACCGGGCGTGGCTCAGGGTGCTGTGACGCGGGTCCGGGCCATCGAGATGCGGCTGACGGGGGTCGTCTCGCCGGAAGACCCCCCAATGGCCGCATCTCGATCGGCCGGACGCGGCCCACCCCGCTTGGCCCCGATCTCCAGGCCCTGCCGTGCGCACCGTCCAGGAACACGGCCCCGGCGCCCCCCTTCCCAGTGGGAGGCCGGCGTCTCGAGCGAGCCCGCGAGGCCGAGCACGAGGTTGTGGTCGCTCTGGGCGCCAGAACGGCCACAACCTCGTGCTCGGCAGCCAACCGCAGGCCGTGACCGTCAGGCGAGCGGCTTGCGCATGCTGAAGTTCGTCAGCGAGACCCCGCGGAGCACGGGTTGGCGCTCCTCGACCACGACGAACCCGTGCTTCTCGAAGAAGGGGCGGGCCGTGAGGCTCGCGTACGTCGTGAGCTCGACGGCGCCGTGCTCGCGGGCCATGCGCGTCACGTGGTCGAGCAGCGCCGAGGCGACGCCGCGGCGGGTCACCCTGGGGTCGACGAACATCATGTCGACGTACCCGCGGTCGTCGACGTCGCTGAACCCGAGGACCTCGTCGCCCTCGACCGCGACGACAGTGTCGGTCTGCAGGCGCTTGACCGCCCAGACGTCGAGCGAGATGTCGTCCGAGCCCCAGGCCGCGATCTGCTCGGGCGAGTAGTCCTTGCTCGCCGTGACACGCACCGCGCGCAGGAACACGCGGAGCGTCGCTTCCGCGTCGGACTCGTCGTAGGCGCGCAGGATCATGGCGTCGAGCCTAGCCCGCAGACGCGCCCGGTCGTGCGCGGTCCGCACCCGCCGACAGCGACCACACCATGCTCACGGTGAGTGCAGTGAGGACGGAGTACATGATCAGGGCGATCCACGAGGCAGCGGACGCGTCGCCCCGGCTCGGTACCCAGACCTCGGCGTCCGGGCCCTGCGTGAGCAGCACGACGAGGGCGTAGACGGCCGCGACGCCCGAGGCGAGCACGAAGGGGCTCATGGCAGCCAGCCAGAGGAGTCGTCGGCGGGTCATGGGTGTCCTGCATCTCGCTCTCGGTGGGGGAAGCTCCGGCGGGCCTCGCTCCGTGCGGGGCGGTCGCCGGCGGGGTGCCGGTCGACCCTATCGCCGACAGGCCCCGTGTCGACCTCCAGGCTCCGCAGAGTCCGGGGATCGAGACGCGTCGCGATCCCCGACGGGCTCGGTGCACGTCGCGGGCCGTCACGCGGGAGGTCAGGGCGCAGGGGGTTCAGGACCCCTCACGACCTGGATCGCTCCCTGGGCGTGCTCGCGTGCCTGCGCGAGCGTCGGGGCTCCCTGGAGTCCGAGCAGCCGTCGCCGGTGGGGTTCGCCGAGGAGGAGCGTGTACAGGGCCTCTGCCCGGGACCGAGCGACCCTGCTGGCCGAGCCGTCGCCGAGCGGTCCGGCCAGCGCCGCGGCGAGCGCTTCGATCGACCCGGCCGGCCCCCGGGCGTAGAACGTCGCGGCGAGGTCGGGGAACTGGGGTGCCTCGGCGATGACGAGCCGGTGCAGCGTGACGGCCTGGTCGCTGTGCAGCGTGTGGACGATCCGGGTCGCGAGCGCCTCCAGGTCCTCGCCGCCGGGCTGGGCCTCGCGCTCGTGCGCGTGCAGGCTCTCGACCGCTGCGACGAAGAGCCCGGCCTTGTCCGTGAACTGCTGGTAGATCGTCCGCTTGGTCACGCCGGCCTCCTTCGCGACGGCCTCGATCGTCGTGGCGTCGAACCCGCGAGCGCCGAAGAGCCGCGTCGCGACGTCGAGCAGCTCGGCGCGGCGGGCTGCCTGCTCGCCCTTGCGTGGGCGCCCAGGGCCGCGCGTCGCGGGAGGTCTCGTCGATCCGTCGTCCGTCGTCGTCATGCGTTAATGATACGGTCACGTTTCATTTATCGCACGCAAGGAGAACGCCGGTGGTTGGACACAGAGTGCTGCACGTCGCCTTCAGCGACGACTGGGAGGCCTGCGAGCGCTTCGGCGAGTACAACGTCGCCACGCGCAACACGTTGTACGAGGTCGCGGGGTTCGTGCATGCGAGCACCCTGTCCGGCCTGCCGTCGGTCCTGCACGGCCCGTACGCCGACGCCTCGATCCCGCTGGTCCTGGCCGTGATCGACGAGGACTCCCTCGCGGACGAGGGCATCGAGGTCGCGTGGGTACCGGCCGAGGGAGCCGGCGCGCCGGTCCCGCGGATCCTCGGTGCCTTCCCGATGGATGGTCGGACGGTCCCGGCGGTCATCGAGCTCGGACGCGCCGACGGGAGGTGGGTGGTCCCGGACCTCTCGGGCTTCTCCGTCCGTCCGTAGCAGGGACGCGGACGAGGGGTGTGCGCCGAGCGGGATCGGCTCCCGCTCAGCGCGCACCGTTCTCGCTCAGCCGACCTCGCTCGTCAGCACTGCTCCCGGCCCGGCACCTCCTGGCCTGGCCCGGCCCCGTTCTTCCGCGCCTCAGCGCACGACGCAGCCCTCACGCCAACGGGTCCACGGGCACGACGACGCAGATCTGGAACGTGTCCCGGCCGCGCCGCAGCAGGTAGCGAAAGCTCTCGGTGTCGGCCTCGCCCGCCCACTCGTCGCGGTAGCTCCAGCGCACGTCGACCCACACGAGGCCGGCGCTCGTGGTCCCCAGGGACCGGATCTGCGCGACCGCGCCGACGAGCCCGCGTTCGCGGTAGCTCTCTGCCGCACCGCGGAACGACTCGCGCACGGTCTCGGCGTCGCTGATGAGGACCGAGGCCTCGTCGGTCACGACCAGCGCAGGGAACGCGTACGTCTCCGCGATCGTGTCGAGGTCGCCGGCCGCGAGCGCCACGCCGTACGAGTTGAGGAAGGCCTGGACGTCGTCGTGGTCGTAGGCGGTCGCGTCGCTGGTGGGGGTCGTCATCCCCTCACGGTAGGCGTGGCGGGCTCGCCCGGCACGAGATGGGCGGGCCCCTCGAGTCCCGCGGTGATCGCGGCGAGCAGCGCGACAGGCCCGACGAGCCCGTCCGACGCCTCGGTCGCTGCCGTCCCGGCGACCTGCGCCAGGAAGTGCGCGAGGACCGGCTCGAGATAGTCCGGCCCGACCTCCAGCTCGCCCTCGACGGACCCGCCCGTCGTGGTCACCACCGCGTGGAACGGTTGCGCGGGGTGCAGGGCCGGGTCCACGAACCGCAGGCGCACGACGACGTCGCGCCCGTCCGCGGTCGCCCTCACGGTCGCGGTCACGCCGTCCTCGTCCCGCCCGACGGCGGGTTCCCCCCACGCAAGGCCGGCGTCGCCGCCCAGCAGGGCGCGGGCCGTCTCGACGAGGTGGATGCCCAGGAAGAACAAGCCGTCGTGCGCCGACCCGGGGTCGGCGGGGCCGGTGACCGTCAGGTCCGTGACCTCCCCGAGCCCGGCCGCCTCGGCGCGCAGCCGCGCGACGCCGGGCACGAAGCGCAGGGCCGAGCACGAGAACAGCACCGCCCCGCTCGCGCGTGCCGCGGCCACGAGCTCCTCGGCGTCCGCGACCGAGGCGGTGAACGGCTTGTCGACCAGCACGGGCAGCCCCGCCCGGACGAAGGGCAGGGCCGCCGTGCGGTGGAGCCGGCCCGCGCGGTGGGCGACGATCACGGCATCGACCGACGTGACGTCGTCGGGCCCACCGGACCGCACCCGTGCGCCCGCCGCCGTGCTCGCCGCGGCGAGCTCCGCGACGCGCCCGGGCGAGCCGTCCGCGAGGACGGTCACCCGGACCCCCGGGAAGCGCTGCTCGACGTTCAGCAGGCGCACGTAGTGGTCGGCGTGCGAGGAGTCGAGCCCGACGAGTGCGACACGGACGTTCTGGGTCATCCGGTCATTCTCGCGGACGGTCGGCGCCCGGTCACCCGCCCCTGCGCCCTGGAGACCTCACCACGCCTGCGCGATGAGCTCGGCGAACAGCTCGCCCTCGTCGACGTCGAGCCCGCGCGAGCGGAACCACGCGCACATGGTCCGGCAGTCGCGCATCAGGAGGTCGGTGCCGTGCGGGTTCGCGACGAGGTCGAGCACCTGCGGCAGGTCGATGATGACGATCCGCTCGCCCTGGGCCAGGACGTTGTACGGCGAGAGGTCGCCGTGCGCGTACCCGTGGGCCGCCAGGACGCCCATCGCGCCGCGGAGCTGGTCCCAGTAGGCCTCGAGCGTGCCGACGTCGGGCCGGACGCGCGCCAGACGCGGGGCCGCGACCCGGCTCGCGGGCGAACCGTCGGCCTGGCCCGTGCTCGCGTGCTCCCCGACGAACTCCATGAGGATCTCGGTCCCGTCGATCTGGACCGGGTACGGGACGGGGGCCCCGGCGGACCACAGCATCGACAGCGCCGCGAACTCGGCGTTGGCCCACTGGGCGGCCGCGGCCTCGCGTCCGTACGAGGACTTGCGCTCGATCGCGCGACGGTCGCGCGATCGCCGGACCTGACGTCCCTCGACGTACGCGGAGTCGCGGTGGAAGGCGCGGTGCTCGGAGCTGCGGTACCGCTTGGCCGCGAGCAGCGAGAACTGGCCGGGCTCGTCGGGCACGGCCCGCTCGAGCAGGAAGACGTCGGCCTCCTTGCCCGTCTTGAGGACGCCGAGCTCGGTGTCGATCGCGGCGTCGGCGATCACGACCCACTCGGGGCGGGGGTCGGGGCCGCGCATGCCCTTCTCGACGCTCGACCACGTGGACCAGCGCTGGTCGGGGTCGAGGTCCGGGTCGAGGTCGGGCGCGTCGTCCTGGGCCACGTCGCCCGGGAAGGGGCGGCCGCGTGAGGCGTCGTCGAAGTTGTCGTGGAAGGCGGCGAAGGCCTCCGCTCCGAACGCGCCGGCGAAGCGGGGGAGTGCGGGAAGATCGGTGTGCTCGTGCACGGTGGGGCTCCTCGGGTGAGGTGAGGAGCCGGGCGTCAGAGGCCGGGGCTCCTCGGGAAGGTGGAGGCGTGGGGAACGACGACGACGGTCATCACGTCACCTCCTCCTTCTCGCGGCCCGGGGGCCTCGCGCTCGCGCCGGACCTTCTCCGGCGGACGTGCCTACCCTCGCACCCGGTGGCGAGGGCAGGCAACGGTATTTCCGCTCAGCCGCCGAACGACTGCACGAGCAGCGTGTACGTGCCGCTCGTGTCGAAACCCATCTGGGTCAGCAGGGACCACACGACGCCGACCACGGCGTACGCGCTGACGGGGATCAGCAGGAGCCACTCGCGCACCGACCCGGCGTTCCCGAGGACCGGGAGCGCGAAGTTCCCGCCCGGACGCCAGATGTCGTTGAGCACGTTGGTGCGCCGCACCCAGCGAGGGGCCTTGAACGTGATGGGCCACAGCAGCGGGCACCCGCCCGTGGTCATGACGTCGCCGATGATGTGGACCGTGACGCCGAGCCCGACCGCGACCGGGAGCCAGTTCCACTCCTCGGGGGCGAGCAGCGCGATGAGGACCGCGATCGTGACCGACCCGATCCATGGACCGAGCCTGCCCCCGCGCGTGAGCTTGAGCGCCTTGAGCGCGAACGCCACGAGCAGGATCGCCACGAACCCCGCGCCGATCGCGACGGTCCCGAACGTGTCCGACTCGATCGTCACGAGCCCCGCGAGCCAGGCGAGGCCCGTGAAGACCGCGATCCCGAGGATCGAGTGCGTGCCGCGGCGGTGGCCGCCCGAGATGGTCTCGACGACGTTCGCGACGCCCTCGGACACGGGCGGCAGCGAGTGCGCGATGGTCCCGGAGTGGTGGTCCGCGTCGGGCAGCAGGGCAGCACCGGCGCACACGATCGCGCCGGTGATGACGCCCACGTCCGAGACGGGGTAGATCCCGAGCGTGTACGGGGCGGTCGAGGTGACCGCCACCCATGCGGCCGCGCCGCAGGCGGCGTGGTGGCCACCCATCATGATGCGTTCGTCCCGTCAGTCGTGTTCGTCCCGCACGAGCGGTTCGCGCGGTCTGTCCCACGCGACAGCACACCCTACCCGGCAGGCACCCACACCCGACCTCACGTCCTGTCAGACCCTGGCGTCTACAGTGCATGGGACACACCGACACCAGGCCTGCACGCACGCACCGGACCGGAGGCACACCGTTGTCGCATCTGCTGGAACGCCCGGAGCCGTCCGAACCCGCTCGCCCGGGGCGGACCGTGCGCCACGCGGTCTTCGGCTCGCCCGTGGGCGACCTCACGGCGATCGGGGGCGCGGACGGGCTCCGGGCCCTGTACTTCGACGCCCACAAGCGTCGCCCCACGGGCGAGACGTTCGGCGAGCGCGACGACGACGCGTTCGAGGAGGTCCGCGTCCAGGTCGGCGAGTACTTCGCCGGCACGCGACGCGCGTTCGACCTCGAGCTCGCCCCGGTCGGCGACGGCTTCCAGAAGAAGGTCTGGGCGCTGCTCGCCCAGATCCCCTACGGCGAGACCCGTTCCTACGGGGACCTCGCGCTCGCGCTCGGCGACAGGAACCTGGCCCGCGCGGTCGGGTCGGCCAACGGCCAGAACCCGCTGAGCATCGTCGTGCCCTGCCACCGGGTCATCGGCGCCGACGGCAGCCTGACCGGGTACGCGGGCGGGATCGAGCGCAAGCAGTTCCTGCTCGCCCTCGAGGAGTCCGACGAGACCCGAGCCAGCCGGCTGTTCTGATGGCCTCTCGCGTCCTGCGGCACAGGTCACCTCACGTCCTGGGCGTGCGGTGCGTCTACCGGACGTGAAGCCCTTCGAACGCGTCGTCGCCGAGCACGGCGCCACGGTCCTGCGCGTGTGCCGTGCGGTCCTCGGCCCCGTGGACGCCGACGACGCCTGGTCCGAGACCTTCCTGTCCGCCCTCACGGCCTACCCGCGCCTCGACGAGGGGGCCAACGTCGAGGCCTGGCTCGTGACGATCGCGCACCGCAAGGCGATCGACGTCACCCGGCGGCGCGCCCGCGCACCCATCGCGGTGCCCGACGTCACCGACCTGCTCCACGAGCCCAGCCGCGACGGGATCCCCGGGCGACGCATCGACCAGGGCGACGACGACCTGTGGCGGGCGCTCGCGGCCCTGCCGCCCAAGCAGCGGCAGGCCGTGGCCTACCACCACGTCGCCGGCCTGCCGTACCAGGAGGTCGCGTCGATCCTCGGGGGCAGCGCGGACGCCGCACGTCGCGCCGCCTCGGACGGCATGGCGACGCTGCGGCGCACGTATCCGGCCGCCCGCTCCTCGTCACCCGCCCCCTCGCCCGCCCGCACCTCGAAGGGAAGTGCCTCATGAGCGACACCTCGCCCCGTCCGACCGACCTGCTCGCCTCCCTCGGGAGGGACCTCGACCGCGGCGTCGCGCCCGACGACGACTCCCGGGCCGCGCTCTCGCGGCTGCACGACCGCCTCGCGGCGGACGCAGCGTCGTCGGGCCTGCTCGACGTCGCCTACCGCACGCTCGACACGCCCGTGGGCACGCTCCTGCTCGCCGCGACCGACCAGGGCGTGGTGCGCATCGCGTTCGACGTCGAGGGGCACGACGCCGTGCTCGACCGCATCGCCCGCACCGTGAGCCCGCGCGTCCTGCGCGCCCCCGGGCGCCTGGACCGGCTCGCGACCGAGATCGACGAGTACTTCGCGGGCGAGCGCCGCGCGTTCGACCTCCCGCTCGACCTGAGCATGGCCTCGGGTCCCTTCCGGCGCGAGGTGCTGACCCACCTGCGCGACATCGGCTACGGGCGCACCGCGTCCTACGCCCAGGTCGCGGTCGCCGCGGGCAGCCCGCGCGCCGTGCGGGCCGTGGGCACGGCGTGCGCCAAGAACCCGCTGCCGCTCGTGGTCCCGTGCCACCGGGTCGTGCGCTCGGACGGCACGAGCGGCAGCTATGCGGGGGGCGCGGAGGCCAAGCGCCTGCTGCTCGCCCTGGAGAGCGCGGCGTGACCCCCCTGCCCGACGGCGTCACGACGGCCCCGCAGGCCGGCGCGCCCGGGGACAGGGCAGGGTCCTGGACGCGCCACGTCCCCGTGGTCCGGCCCTTCGACGCGACCTCGGCGCTCGCGACGCTCGTCGCGCACGCCGTGCCCGGCGTCGACCGCGTCGACGCCGGACGCGGCGAGGTGACCCGGCTCGTCGAGACGGGCTCGGGAACCGTGGCCACGACCGTGCGGCTGACGCCCGACACGCTCGAGGTGCGCGGGGACGGCGGGGACCCGGACGCGGTCCGCGCGCTGGTCGCCCGGTGGTTCGACGCCGACGCCGACCTCGCGACCGTGCACACCGTCCTGGGCGCCGACCCGGTGCTCGCGCCCCTGCTCGCCGAGCGGCCGGGACTGCGCGTCGTCGGGCACCCGTCCGGGTTCGAGGCCGCGGTCACGACCGTCCTGGGCCAGCAGGTCTCGCTCGCGGCGTGCCGGACCTTCGCAGGGCGGCTCGCGGGAGCCTACGGCCGTGAGGGCGACGTCGCGGGCGCAGACGGTCTGCGCCTGTTCCCCGACCCGGACACGCTCGCCGGCGCGCAGGCCGCGGAGCTGCAGTCCGCCGTCGGGATCACGGGCGCCCGGACCCGCACGCTGCTCGCGCTCGCCGCGGCGTGCGCGGACGGGCTCGTGCTCGGGCCCCACGTCGCGGACGACCCCGCGGCGCTCGCGGACACCCGCGCGCGGCTGCTCGCCCTGCCGGGGGTGGGGCCGTGGACCGTCGACTACCTCTCGGTCAAGGTCCTGGGGGACCGCGACGGGTTCGTCCCGGGGGACCTCGTGCTCCGCAAGGCGCTCGGCGGGATCGACGCACGTGCGGCCGCGCGGACGGCCGAGGCCTGGGCGCCCGTCCGGGCCTACGCGCTGTTCCACCTCTGGACGCACACGGCCTACTGACGCCTCGCGACCGGAGCCATACTGGAGGAAGCCTCGGCTCTCGGGAGGGACGCATCATGAGCACCACGACGCACACCGCACCGGACCTCGACGCGCGGGACCAGGACCCGGCGGACGACGACGTGCGCCGTCGGACGCCTGACGGGGGAGCGGCCGGACCCGAGACGACGAGCGGCGCGGACGACGACGTGCGCGACCAGATCGAGGCCGGGGTCCTGTTCGCCAACGGGCGGCTCGCCGGACGCCGGTTCGCCTCCCTCGCGGAGGCCCAGGCCTGGGCGCACCCCGAGCTCGGCGACCAGGTCGTCGAGTTCAACCCGGTCTGCGACTGCTCGGTCTGACCCGGCTCGTCGGTCGCCGGCCCTCCGGGAGGAGCGGCGACCGGCGCGCGTGGGTGGCGTGCGCAAGACTGCACCCCGCGGGCCGACCGGCCCGGCACGAGGGTGCGAGCACGCACACGCGAAGGGCATGCAGATGAGCGACACCGACCTGACCGCGCTGGCCGAGAGCCTGCGCGCCGCCGCCGGCGCCTACTACGACACCGACGAGCTCAGGATGTCGGACGCCGAGTACGACTCGGGCATCGAGCAGCTGCGCATCGCCGTGGCCGCGGACCCCTCGCTCGCGGGGCAGTTCGCCGACCTGCTCGACGCCGTGGCAGCGGGCCAGTCCGCGGGAGGCGACGTCGAGCACCCCACGATGATGGGTTCGCTCGACAAGGCACCCACGCTCGACGCGCTCGACGCCCTGGTGCTCGCGATCGACGGCCCGGTCGTCGTCGAGCCCAAGCTCGACGGGCTCGCGATCCGGGCGCTCTACCGCGCCGGACGCCTCGACCTGGTCGCCACGCGCGGTGACGGACGCACCGGCGAGGACGTGACCGAGCGGGTCCGACGGCTCGAGATCGACGGGCTGCCCGCGCGGCTCGTGGGAGCGGACCTCTCGGTCGAGGTGCGGGGCGAGGTGTTCATGGCCGACGCCCGGTTCCCCGCGGCGCAGGAGGCCCGCGCAGGGCTGGGAGGGGCGCCGTTCGTCAACCCGCGCAACGCCGCCGCCGGCATCCTGCGCAAGGGGGACGCGGCCTACGCGGGGCTCCTGACGTTCGCGGCGTACGACGTGGTGCCCGTGGACGGCTCCCCGGCGACCGTCGCAGACCCGTCGTACAGCGCCCGGCTCACGGTGGTCGAGCAGGCCGGGATCGGCACCGCCCGCGCGCTGGCCCCGTGGCTCGCGGGAGGCGAGCCCGTGGCCCTGACCGGGGAGCCGGGCACGGTCGCGGTGCGCTCGGCCGTGGCCGCGCTCGCCGAGCGGCGCCCGGACCTCGGGTTCCCCATCGACGGGATCGTCGTCAAGGCGGACCTCGACGCCGACCGCGCACGGCTCGGCTCCGGGTCGCGCACCCCGCGGTGGTCGGTCGCGTACAAGTACGAGGCCGAGACCGCCGTGACCCGGGTCGTGGCGATCACGACCGGGGTCGGTCGCACGGGGCGTCTCGCGATCCGCGTCGAGGTCGAGCCCGTGTTCGTGGGCGGCACGACCATCACGTTCGCGACCGGGCACAACGCGACCTGGATGCTCGAGAAGGACGTGCGGGTCGGCGACACCGTGGTCGTCAAGCGCGCCAACGATGTGATCCCGTACATCGAGTCCGTGGTCCTGGACGAGCGTCCGGCCGACTCGACGCCCTGGACCCCGCCCGCGACCGACCCGAACGGCGGCGAGTGGGACAAGAGCACGCTGCTGTGGCGCTCGACCGACCCGAGCCTGTCGGTCGGCGCGACGATCCGGTACGCCGTGAGCCGTGACGCCCTGGACATCGAGGGCATCGGCACGGAGATCGTCGAGTCGCTCGTGGAGCAGGGCCTGGTCGCGGATGTGGCGGACCTCTTCTCGCTCGACGTCGAGACCCTCACGTCGCTGCCGCTCGGCGAGGGCCGCATGCTGGGCGCCAAGAACGCCGTCAAGATCGCCGCGGAGATCGAGCGGGCCAAGGGGGCGGCCTGGAACCGGGTCATCACGGCGCTGGGCATCCGCATGACCGGGCGGACCATGGGACGCCGCCTCGCGGCGGCCATCCCCACGCTCGACCTGCTGCGCGCCGCGACCGCCCTGGACCTGGCGGCCGTGGACGGGGTCGGACCCATCCGGGCCGCAGCGATCCGTGAGGGGCTCGACGACCTCGAAGCCCGAGGGGTCCTCGGACGACTGGCGGCCGCGGGGGTCCACACGGGCACTGCGCCGGACCCGGAGGACACGGTGGTCCTGCCGCTCGCGGGCATGACCGTCGTGGTGTCGGGCGCCGTCCCCGGCTACTCGCGGACCACGGTCGCCGAGCTCGTCGAGGCCAACGGCGGCAAGGCGTCCTCGTCGGTGTCGTCCGCGACGAGCCTGCTCGTCTCGGAGCCCTCGACCTCGAGCAAGTACGTCAAGGCCACGGACCTCGGGGTGCGCATCGTGACGCCCGCGGAGTTCCTGGAGATGGTGGGTTAGCGCTCGCCCGGCCCGTTCCCGCCCTGCGCCCTAGGGTGGGAACGTGACCCGCCAGAGCGCACCCGACGCGGTCGGCCCCGTGATCCCGGCCACCGGCCCGGCGCCGCGGCGCCGCGTGAGCCACCGGCTCGTCGAGCTCGGGGACGGCTTCTTCTTCGTCTTCGCGGGCCTCGCGTCGGTGTGGCTCGCGTGGCTCGTGCTGAGCGAGTCGATCCACATCGGCTGGTTCACGGTCCTCTACGTCGTCGCGGTGTGGCTCGTGATCGCGTACCTGGCCCTGCCACGCCTGCACCGCATCCTCACGACGCTCTACGTGCCCGAGTACTTCATCGGTCGCACCCGGACCGCGAACGGCCTGCTGGGCGACCCCGTCAACCTTGCCCTGCTGGGCGAGGAGGGCCAGGTGCGTGCCGCGATGGAGGCCGCGGGGTGGACGGTCGCGGACGACGTCACGCTGGCCTCGAGCGGGCGGATCGTCGCGGCGACCCTGAGCAGGCGCAGCTACGACCAGGCTCCCGTGAGCCCGTTGTTCCTGTTCGGGCGTCAGCAGGACTTCGCGTACCAGCAGGAGGTCGAGGGCAACCCGTCGCGACGGCACCACATCCGGTTCTGGCGGTGCCCGCCCGACTGGCCGCTGCCCGGGGGACGTCGTGTCGACTGGCTCGCGGCCGGGACCTACGACCGGTCCGTGGGCTTCTCGCTCTTCACGCTCCAGGTCACGCACAAGATCGAGGCGGACACGGACCAGGAGCGCGACCACGTCGTGGCCACGCTCGAGGGAGCCGACGTCGGCGTCGAGGTCGAGGTCATCGAGGACTTCTCGACGGGCTATCACGCGCGCAACGGCGGCGGTGACGCGATCAGGACCGACGGCGACCTTCCCGTGGTCGACGTCCGGGCGGTGGCGGCGCCTGCCGAACGAGTCGCGGACCGCGCCGCGCAGAAGCCTCGCCGCCCGGCCGCCACGACGGCCGGCGCGCTGCTCGTCGTGCTGGGCGTCGTCGCGGACATGATCTGGCTCGCGAACCTCGCGCTGCACTGGGACCAGACGCTGAGGTCGTTGTTCCTGGGCGGCGACGTGACGCAGCAGGACCTCGACGAGGCGTCGGGCCCCCTGCTGGTCGTGGTCGTGGTGCTCCTCTCGCTCGTCGCCCTGTTCCAGCTCTTCCTGGCCTGGCGGGTCTTCAAGGGTCGGACCTGGGCACGCGCCCTGGTCATGGTGCTGGCCGCGATCAGCACCACGTCATCGTTCGTGGGGTGGGCGGTGTCGGGGGACCAGATCACGCTCCGCACCACGCTGTTGACCGTGGCGCTGGACATCCTGGTGCTGCTCACGCTCTCGAGCAGGGACGCCGCGGCCTACACGCGGGACGAGCGGACGGAACGGCGGCTCCGGCGAGAACGCCGGCGCGCGCCCGTGGTGCCCGCCGTCGGGTGACGGTCCCGGCTCGTGCCAGTGCCGTGCCGCTGGCGTGTCGCTGGCGTGCCGCTGGCGTGTCGCGAGGCGATCGGCCGTGCTCGACGAAGGACGCGTGGATATCGTGGCCCGATGGCAGAGGTCAAGCAGTTCCAGGTCACCTTCGACTGTGCGGATCCCGAGCGCGTCGCCCGCTTCTGGTGCGAGGTGCTGGGCTACGTGGTCCCGCCGCCACCCGAGGGGTTCGCCACCTGGGAGGACTTCGCCGGCTCTCTGCCGCCCGCGGACCGAGGGGCCGCGTTCGTCTGCCAGGACCCCACGGGCGTGGGGCCGCGTCTCTACTTCCAACGCGTCCCCGAGGGCAAGGTCGTCAAGAACCGCGTGCACCTCGACGTGCGGGTCGGCACCGGGCTCGTGGGCGCCGAGCGCCTCGCGGCGCTCGAGGCCGAGTGTGCGCGGCTGGTCGCGCTCGGCGCGACCCGCGTGCGCCTGCTGCCGGCCGACGAGGACGAGGAGTCCTGCATCGTGATGCAGGACGTCGAGGGCAACGAGTTCTGTCTCGACTGAGCCGCGGCTCAGAGGCGACCCGTGCCCTGTTGACCCGGCGAGTCGGTGCCGCGTCCGGCGATAGCCGCTCTAGTCGAAGTTCGGGTCGCCGTTGACGTTGAACGTCTCGGCGACCCACGGGAACACCCACGTGAACAGCACGAGCACCACGGCCGCGACCAGGATCAGCGACTGGACGACCTTGGCGAAGCGGTTGCCCGGCAGGTGCCGGAAGATCCACCCGTACATCACTGCACTCCTGGGTCGTTGAGGACTTGCTCGGGCATGCCGTCGGCACGGTCCATCCAGCCGACGAACTTCGCGTAGGTGATCCAGCGGTGGGAGTTGCCGAACTCTCCCAGGGTGGGGGAGTGGCACGTCGTGAGGGTCAGGAGCCGCTCGGTGGGCTCGACGCCGGGCTGGTTCGGTACGGGGGCGATGACGTCGACCTGGCTCGGGAGCACGATCTCGTGGCCCGTGACCTCGTACACGTACCAGGTGGTCGCGGTCTCGACGATGACCTGGTCGCCCTCGACGAGCTCGTTGACGAAGCGGAACGAGTTGCCGTACGTACGCCTGTGCCCGGCGAGCGCGAAGTTGCCGACCTCGCCGACCTGCTGGGTCTGCGTGTAGTGACCGGCGACGGCCTTGTTGAGCAGCGCGGTCGTGGTGCCCTGGACGATCGGCATGGTGTTGTCGGTCTTGCCGTACCAGGCAGGGACGACGAGGGCACCGATGGTCTCGCCCTCGGCCGCGGCCTCCGGGACGGGCGGTGCGTCGGTGCGCAGCTCGCCCGCGACCTGCGGGGCCTCGGGAAGGGTCTCCTGGAACTGGGTCATGATGGTCTGCGCGGCCTGGTTCGACTGGACCGTGGTCCACCACAGCTGCCATACGACGAACAGGCCGAAGATCACGCCGAGGGTGATCAGCAGCTCGCCCAGCACCCCGAAGGCCGCAGAGACGGCCCCGCCGCCGGAACGGCCGTGCGTTCGGTTGCTGGTGTGCCTCACAAGCCCTCTTCTCCGGTCGAGACCGCGGCGCGGATCGAGTCCACAGCCTAGTCGGTCCGGGCGGGCGGGGGCCCGTGCGCGGAGGGTGGAAAGGCCCGTCTCCGCAGGTGAAAGACCGGGGCAGGGGAGGCGGGTGCAGAACAGCGGAGCGGGCCCAGGTTTCCCTGGACCCGCTCCGCTGTTCGCTGTCTCAACGAGTGTCCGGAGGGGGACTTGAACCCCCACGCCCGATAAAGGGCACTAGCACCTCAAGCTAGCGCGTCTGCCATTCCGCCACCCGGACNGCCGTGGCGGAGAACGACGAGTGGGACGATGGCAACACCCCCCCCAGGTTTCCCTGGACCCGCTCCGCTGTTCGCTGTCTCAACGAGTGTCCGGAGGGGGACTTGAACCCCCACGCCCGATAAAGGGCACTAGCACCTCAAGCTAGCGCGTCTGCCATTCCGCCACCCGGACGGGTGTCTTGCTGTGTCCTGCTGCCGGTGCTTCCACCGGGTCCCGCACAACGAAGCGGACCGAGGTTTCCCTGGTCCGCTTCGCGGTTCGCTGTCTCAACGAGTGTCCGGAGGGGGACTTGAACCCCCACGCCCGATAAAGGGCACTAGCACCTCAAGCTAGCGCGTCTGCCATTCCGCCACCCGGACNCTGTCTCAACGAGTGTCCGGAGGGGGACTTGAACCCCCACGCCCGATAAAGGGCACTAGCACCTCAAGCTAGCGCGTCTGCCATTCCGCCACCCGGACAGGTGTCAGGTCCCGGCGTTCCCGCCGGGGGCCTTGCGGGGAAAAACATAACACGTTTCGGGCACCAAGCGTGCATCGGGTCCGTGGGGCAGACTGGGGAGCGGCCCTGGTCCCCGCGCACCGGTCGGTGCAGGTCAGGGCTGGTTTCACCAACCGGATCGTCAGTGGGATGGGGTGCTCGTGGCCGAGGACAAGGACGCACGACAGGACGGCGCCTCGTCGTCGAGCGTGGGGAGCGGGGGTGATCGTCCTTCGGCCTCGGTCAAGCACCTGGCCGGCGCCAGTCCCGCAGCGCGAAAGGTCGCGGGTGCGCGGCGGAACCCGTCGGTCGTCGGCTACGACGACACCGTCCCGGCCTGGCTGCGCACGAGCGCGGGGTGGTCCTGGCGGCTCCTGCTGCTGATCGCGGGCATCGGCGTGATCTTCTACGCGACCGCGCAGGTGCAGATCGTGTTCATCGCGGTCTTCCTGGCCCTGGTCATCACCTCGGTCCTGCGCCCGGTGACCGACTGGTACGCGAAGATCATGCCGCGCGGGCTTGCCACCGCTCTCGCGCTGCTCTCGGCGTTCCTGGTGCTGGGGGGCCTGCTGACCTACGTCATCACCTCGGTCGCGGGACAGTGGGACAAGCTGGCCGGCCAGTTCAACAGCGGCATCGAGAAGATCTTCGACTTCCTGGAGAACGGGCCGCTGCCCGTCACGATCACGTCCGCCGACATCGAGACCTGGATCGAGAACGCCCGCACGTGGATCACCGAGCACGGCGGCGACATCGCGAGCCAGGCCGCGGCGAGCGCGGGCTCGGTGTTCGAGGCCTTCGCGGTCCTCGCGCTCGCGATCTTCTGCACCATCTTCTTCCTGGCCCGGGGCAAGGACATGTGGACCTGGTTCCTCAACCAGCTCCCCGCGCGGTCGCGCGAGACGTGGACCGTGGCCGGCGGGGCGGGCTGGTACACGTTCTCGGGATATGCCCGGGGGACGGTCATCATCGCGCTCGCGGACGGGATCCTCGCCGCGATCGTGCTCGTCGTGCTGGGGGTACCCCTCGCGGCGCCGCTCGCTGTCCTGGTGTTCATCGGCGCGTTCATCCCGCTCATCGGTGCGCCCGCAGCGATGGTCGTCGCCATGGTGGTCGCGCTGGCGGCCAACGGCGTCGTCAACGCGGCCCTCGTGGGTATCTTCATCGCGCTCATCGGGCAGTTCGAGGGCCACATCCTCCAGCCGCTGGTCATGGGCAAGCAGGTCTCGCTGCACCCCGTCGTGGTCGCGCTCGCGGTCACGTCGGGAACGTTCATCGCGGGCATCCTGGGCGCCGTGGTCTCGGTCCCTCTCGTCGCGGTCGCCTGGGCGGTCTTCAGCAAGCTGCGCCGCAAGGACCCGCCCATGGAGGACGAGATCCCCACGGCCAAGGAGATCGCCCTGTCCGGGCGTGAGCGCTCCTCGAACGGAGGGGGCGCCAACGACAAGGAGGCGACGGCCGACGCCTGAGGTGCGCGCCGTCGTCGGGCAGCGACCAGGAAGCCCAGCCCGACGACGCAGCCCACCCCGTGCGGACAGCCCGCCTACTTGAGGCGGAGCCCCGCCCGCACCCGCTCGACCGTCCGGTCGATGCGCGACACCCGCGTCGCGGGGCGCTTGGCGTCCTCGACCCACGCCGCGTACTCGCGCTGGTGCGAGTACGACATCGCCCGGAACGCGTCGAGCACGCCGCCGGCCGCGAGGGCGGCCTCGACGTCGGGGGCCAGGGCGACCACGCGGGGCGCGTCGTCGAGCTCGAGGCGCACGTGCACGGTGTCGCCCGGCCCCTTGCCGATCTGCTCCTGGACCGCCTTGAGGACGCCCAGCAGGTGCGGCCCGCCGTACGTGACCAGCGAGCCGCGGTACGGGACGCCGTCGATCGTCGTCGCGACCGGGACCCGCCCCCTGGTCCCGAACAGCTCCGAGACGTCGCCCGGGAACGCGACGAACGACCCCGCGCCGCGCTCGGAGGACCGGGTGATGACGGCGTCGAACTCGAGCAGGCCGGGGTTCGTCCAGGTGGGCACGCTCCGACGCTAGCCCCGCCGTGCGGCCACGGCACCCGGACTTGTCGTCCAAATCAGTCGCCGCCGTTCGCGGCGACCTGCCACAGTTCTCGCCATGAGCACGAACACCCGGGCGACCGCGAAGAACGCGGCGACCCGCCTGACCACGACCCTCTGGAGCTGGGCCTCGATCCTCGACGCCGGCGCCCGCGAGCAGGCCGAGCGCACCTCGACCATGCCGTTCGTCTACCCGCACCTGGCCCTCATGCCCGACGCCCACCTGGGCCTGGGCGCGACCGTCGGCTCGGTCATCCCCACGCTGCGCTCGATCATCCCCGCCGCGGTCGGCGTCGACATCGGCTGCGGCATGGTCGCGGTCCGGACCCAGTACACGGCCGGCGACGTCGCCGGGCCAGCGCTGCGCGACCTGCGGCTCGCGATCGAGAAGGCCGTGCCCACGAGCGCCGGCTCCTACAACCAGCGCCTGACCGAGACGGCCGAGGCGCGCGTGGCCGAGCTCGAGGCGCTCGCGGACAAGGCCGGCTTCGACCCTGCACGGTACGCAGGGAGCTGGCGCCTGCAGCTCGGGTCGCTGGGGTCCGGGAACCACTTCATCGAGGTCAGCCTCGACGAGGAGGACCGGGTCTGGTTCTTCCTGCACTCGGGGTCGCGCGGGGTCGGCAACAAGATCGCGCAGCACCACATCGCGGTCGCGCGCGAGCTCATGACCCGGTACTGGATCGACCTGCCGGACAAGGACCTCGCGTACCTCGCCGAGGGCACCGACGAGTTCTGGGCGTACATCCGCGAGCTGCGGTGGGCCCAGCACTTCGCGCTGCTCAACCGTGAGGAGATGATGGACCGCGTCGTGGCCGCGTTCGACGCCTGGTCGGGGCTCGCCCCGGTCGAGGAGGCCGAGCGCATCAACTGCCACCACAACTTCACCGAGCGCGAGCACCACTTCCACAAGGACGTGTGGGTCTCCCGCAAGGGGGCCATCCGCGCCCGCGAGGGGGACCCGGGGCTCATCCCGGGGTCCATGGGCACCGCGTCGTACGTCGTCGTGGGCAAGGGGAACCCGCTCGCGCTCGACTCCGCGCCGCACGGCGCGGGACGGGAGTACTCGCGGAGCAAGGCGCGCAAGACCTTCACGCACGAGCAGCTGCGCGAGGCCATGGCGGGCATCGAGTACCGCGACACCGACGCGTTCATCGACGAGATCCCGGCGGCGTACAAGTCGATCGACCGGGTCATGCAGGACGCGGCGGACCTCGTCGAGGTGCGTCACACGCTGCGGCAGATCGTCAACGTCAAGGGCGACTGACCGGCTCACGGGTCGTCGCGCACCGGGGCGTCCTCGCCAGGGGCCAGGCTGGGGCCGTCCCCAGCCCGGCCCGACGGCGGAGCGCACCTTCCCCGCGATGGTGCGCTCCGCCGTCGGGCAGGCAGGGGACGGCGGGACGCGGTGCCGCACGCGCTGCCACGCCCCGAGCCCTTGGCGCTCGGGCGCTCGGCGCGCGTGATCGGCCGGCACGCGACACGCTGACGGCATGAGGATCGGGATTCCAGCCGAGGTCAAGAACAACGAGTTCCGCGTCGCGGTCACCCCGGCGGGCGCCCATCACCTGGTCGCCGCGGGGCACGAGGTCCTGGTCCAGGCCGGGGCGGGGCGAGGGTCGGCCATCTCCGACGAGGAGTTCGCGAGCGCCGGCGCGCGCCTGGTGAGCACGGCCGAGGAGGTCTGGGGGCGCGCCGAGCTCGTGTGCAAGGTCAAGGAGCCCGTGCCCAGCGAGTACCCGCTCCTGCGCGACGACCTGCTGCTCTTCGCGTACCTGCACCTGGCCGCCGACCCCCTCGGCACGGCTGCGCTGCTCGACGCGGGGACGACCGCGGTCGCCTACGAGACCGCCCAGGCGCCCGACGGCACGCTCCCGCTGCTCGCGCCCATGAGCGAGGTGGCCGGGCGTATGGCGACGCAGGTCGGGGCCTATCACCTGATGCGTCCCGCGGGCGGCTCGGGCGTGCTGCTCGGCGGCGTGCCCGGGAGCAGGCCGGGGCGGGTCGTGATCCTCGGCGGCGGGACCGCCGGTCGGCACGCGGCCGAGATCGCGGTCGGGATGCGCGCCGAGGTCACGATCCTCGACCTGTCGCTGCCCGTCCTGCGTGCGCTCGACCAGGAGTTCGCGGGCCACGTGCGGACCGTGGCGTCGAGCGCGTACGCGATCGAGCAGGAGGTGCTCGGGGCCGACCTCGTGATCGGCGCGGTCCTCGTCGCGGGGGCCCGGGCGCCGCGGCTCGTGACGAACGACCTCGTGGCGCGCATGCGGTCGGGGTCGGTCCTCGTCGACATCGCGGTCGACCAGGGCGGCTGCTTCGAGGACACCCGGCCCACGACCCACGACGACCCCACGTTCCAGGTGCACGGCTCGACGTTCTACTGCGTCGCGAACATGCCGGGCGCGGTGCCCGTGACCAGCACGCACGCCCTGACGAGCGCGACGCTGCCCTACCTCGCGCTCCTCGCCGACGGCGGGACGCGAGCGCTGCGGACGGTCCCGTTGCTGCGCAACGGGCTGTCGACCGTGACCGGGACCCTGGTCAACGAGCAGGTGGGCGGGGCGCTCGGCCTGCCCTGGACGCGCGCCGAGGACGTCCTGGGGGAGTGACCTGGGCGTCAGGGGCACAGCGGAGCGGCGCGAGGACCAGCCGTGCCGCGTGGCCCGCCGGGGCCTCGGTCGTCCGGGCGGACAGGGCCCTGTCGGCCCCGCACGCCGAGTGGCATGCTGTCCGGATGGAGCCTTTCGTCCTGTCCAACGAGCACGTCCACCTGGCGATGCCCACCGCTGCGGACGTGGACCGCATCACCGAGCTCTGCCAGGGCGCGGAGATCGCCGCCTGGACCACCGTGCCCAGCCCGTACACGCGGGCGGACGCGGCGGCGTTCATCGAGGAGGTCGTGCCCGAGTCGTGGCGCACCGGCCGTGGGAACACGTGGGCGATCCGCCGACCAGATGCCCCCGAGGGGCCGGTCCTCGGCATGGTGGGGCTCGCGATGGACACCTCGCCCACCCCCGAGAGGTCGGCCGAGATCGGGTACTGGCTCGCACCTGAGGCGCGCGGCGAGGGACTCATGACGGAGGCCGGGCGGATCGTGACCGACTGGGCGTTCGACGACGAGGGGCTCGGGCTCGCACGCATGGTCTGGACCGCGTTCACGGGCAACTGGGCCTCGCGTCGCGTCGCGTGGCGGCTCGGGTTCCGCGTCGAGGGGACGGTGCGGGGCTTCGGCGTCCAGCGGGGCGTGCGCCGCGACGCGTGGATCGGCACCCTCCTCGCCGGCGACCCGCGCGAGCCGGTCGAGCCGTGGCCGTCCGCCGAGGCAGGGGACCGCGTGGGGGCGGACGCGGGTGCGGGGGAGCCGGCGCCACGGGCGTGACGAGCGGGTCCGGGCGGACGGTCGGCGCACGGTCGAGGGCGACCACGCCGGGAAGGGTGTCGTGACCACGGCGCGCGTCGGGCGAAGATAGGACGCATGACGAGCACCCTCGACCCGGCCAACCCCTTCGCCGCGGCGTCCACCCTCCCGTACCAGCTCCCCGACTTCACGACGATCCGCGAGGAGCACTACCTCCCCGCTCTGCGCGCCGGCATGGACGCCGAGCGCGCGGAGATCGAGGGGATCGTCACCAACCCCGAGGCGCCCACGGTCGCCAACACGCTCGAGGCCCTCGAGTCCGCGGGCCGGCTCCTGACCCGTGCGGTCACGGTCTTCTACAACGTCGCGAGCTCCGACTCGACGCCGGGACTCGAGGACATCGAGGAGACCATCGCTCCCGAGCTCTCGGCGCACCACGACGCGATCTACATGGACGCCCGCCTGTACGCGCGCGTCCGTGCGCTCCAGGACGCCGTCGACGCGGGCGACCTCACGCTCGAGGCCGACACGGCCTGGCTCCTGCACACGCTGCTCGTCGACTTCCGCCGCTCGGGCATCGAGCTCGACGCCGCGGACCAGGACCGCCTGCGCGACCTCAACGGGAAGCTGACCTCGCTCGAGGCCGCGTTCGGCCGCAAGCTCCTCGCGGGCGCCAACGCCGCGAGCGTCCTGGTCGACGACGCAGCCGAGCTCGAGGGCCTGCCCGAGGACGCGATCGCCGCGGCGGCCGCAGCGGCCGCGACGCGCGGGCACGAGGGCAAGTACCTCCTCGAGATGCAGCTGCCCACGCAGCAGGGCGTCATCGCGTCGCTCGCGCGCCGCGAGACCCGGGAGCGCGTCCAGCAGGCGTCCATGACGCGCGGCGCGACGGGCGACGACAACGACACGCGCCAGATCGTGATCGACCTCGCGCGCCTGCGCGCCGAGCACGCCCGCCTCCTCGGGTACGACCACCACGCGGCGTACATCGCCGAGGACGCCACGGCCAAGACGACCGGCGCCGTCAACGCGATGCTCTCGCGCCTGGCCCCGGCCGCGGTCGCCAACGCGCGCCGCGAGGCCGGCGACCTCGAGGTCGCGCTCGCCCGCGAGGCAGGCGACGACGCCGAGCTGCGCGCGTCCGACTGGGCCTACCTCGCCGAGCAGGTCCGCAAGGAGCGCTACTCGCTCGACGACGCCGCACTGCGTCCCTACCTCGAGCTCGACCGCGTCGTGACCGACGGCGTGTTCAAGGCCGCGAACCTGCTCTACGGCATCTCGTTCGCCGAGCGCTCCGACCTGGTGGGCTACCACCCCGACGTCCGCGTGTTCGAGGTCTTCGACGGCCCGGTCGGCGAGCAGGACCAGGGGCTCGGGCTGTTCCTGGCGGACTTCTACACGCGCGAGTCCAAGCGTGGCGGCGCGTGGATGAACAACCTGGTCGACCAGAACCACCTGCTCGACCAGCCGCCCGTCGTCGTGAACAACCTCAACATCGTCAAGCCCCCGGCGGGCGAGCCCACGCTGCTCGTGTGGGACGAGGTCATCACGCTCTTCCACGAGTTCGGCCACGCGCTGCACGGGCTGTTCTCGGACGTGCGCTACCCGTCGCAGTCGGGCACCGAGGTGCCGCGCGACTTCGTCGAGTACCCCTCGCAGGTCAACGAGATGTGGGCCTGGGAGCCCACGATCCTCACGTCCTACGCGGTCCACCACGTCACGGGCGAGCCCATGCCTGCCGCGTGGGTGGAGACCATGCTGGCCTCGCGCCTGTTCAACGAGGGCTTCGGGACGACCGAGTACCTCGCGGCCGCGCTGCTGGACCAGGCCTGGCACCAGCTCGCCCCCGAGCAGGTCCCCACGAGCGTCGACGAGGTCCTGCCCTTCGAGGCCGCGGCGCTCGACGCGGCCGGCGTCGGGTTCGCGCCCGTGCCGCCCCGCTACCGCACGACGTACTTCAACCACGTGTTCGGCGGCGGCTACTCGGCCGGCTACTACTCCTACATCTGGTCCGAGGTGCTCGACGCCGACACCGTGACCTGGTTCGAGGAGAACGGCGGCCTGAACCGGGCCAACGGCGACGCGTTCCGCAAGAAGCTGCTCGCGCGCGGCGGCTCGGTCGACCCCATGGTCGCGTTCGCGGACCTGCGCGGCCGCGACCCGGAGATCGCCCCGCTCCTGACGCGTCGCGGGCTCGACGCGTAGTCGTCCCCGCTGCGCCGAGGTGGACCCACGCACGGGTCCACCTCGGCGCCCGGGCGCCCGGAGCGAGCCAGGGTCGGTTCAGGGCAGGGGTGGGGGAGACCCCCGATGTGCCCGACGGGGTGCCCTCCCTAGCCTGGAGGCGAGCCGCCCCGGCGGCCCGCCGGCAGCGGCGCCGTCCGCACCGACCTGACCTGGGAGCCCTGCGACCGACATGACCGTCCTGCCCGACGACGACGACGCCGCCCCCGCGACCCCCGCGGAGGGCGCCGGGCCCCGGCCCGTACCTCGCCGTCGGCGCCGCTGGGTCGTCGTCGTGGTGGTGCTCGTCGCCCTCGTCGTCGGCGGGATCGCCGCGGGCGTCGCGCTCGCGTTCTCCCGGGGTGCGACCTCGACCGCGGGCGAGGTCGAGTTCACGCGCCCGCTCGCGATCCCGCCGCTCGCCGGGTCGAGCCTCGAGGACGGGGTCCGCGTGTTCTCGCTCGACCTGCAGGAGGGCGAGACCGACCTGGGGCAGGGCGGGCTCACTCCGACGCTCGGTGTCGACGGGACGTTCCTGGGGCCGACGCTGCGCGCGACCCGCGGCGAGCAGGTCCGCATCGACGTGACGAACTCGATGTCCGAGACGAGCACGCTGCACTGGCACGGCATGAAGCTGCCCGCGGTCATGGACGGCGGGCCGCACCAGCAGGTCGACCCCGGGCAGACGTGGTCCCCGACGTGGACGATCGCCCAGCCCGCGGCGACGCTCTGGTACCACCCGCACCTGCACGGACGCACGGCCGACCACGTCTACCGTGGCCTGGCCGGCCTGTTCCTGCTCGACGAGCCCGCGGGTTCGCCCGAGGCCGCGGTCCAGGACGCCCTGCCGCACGAGTACGGGGTCGACGACGTGCCCCTCGTGGTCCAGGACAAGAAGTTCCACCCCGACGGCAGGCTCGACGACGCCGACCCCTTCCTGTCGAGCACGGGCGTGCGCGGCGCGGTGGTCCTGGTCAACGGGACGGCGAACCCCTACCTCGACGTCACGACCGAGCAGGTCCGGCTGCGCCTGCTCAACGGGTCCAACGCGCGCATCTACGACTTCGGGTTCGACGACGGCCGCGCGTTCCAGGTGGTCGGCTCGGACGGCGGCCTGCTCGACGCGCCCGTCACGACCGACCGCCTCCAGCTCTCGCCGGGCGACCGGGCCGAGATCGTCGTCGGTCTGGCCCCCGGCGAACGGCCCGTGCTGCGCAGCTTCCCGCAGGAGCTCGGCGCGAACGCCTTCACCGCGCGCTTCGCGGGCGGCGACGACACCCTCGACGTGCTCGAGCTGCGCGCGGCCGACCGGCTCACGCCCTCGGAGCCCGTGCCCGCTCGCCTCGCGAGCCTTCCTGCCGCCGATGCGGCGAGCGCGAGCGTCACGCGCCGCTTCGAGCTCTCGGGCACCGCGATCAACGGCCAGGACATGGACCTGCGCCGGATCGACGAGGTCGTCGACGCCGGCGCGACCGAGGTCTGGGAGGTCACGAGCCTCGACGACTCGCCGCACAACTTCCACGTCCACGACGCCCAGTTCCAGGTGCTCGACGTCTCGGGCGAGGCACCACCCCTCGAGCTCGACGGGTGGCAGGACACCGTCTACGTCCGCCCCGGCAGGATCACCCGGCTCCTGGTCACGTTCGGCACCACGCCCGACGCCGAGCACCCCTACATGTTCCACTGCCACCTGCTCCGCCACGAGGACCAGGGGATGATGGGGCAGTTCGTGGTCGTCGACCCGGCGGCAGCCCCCGGTACGGCGGGGCGTCCCGCCCCGGGCGACGTGCTGCCCGGGGTGAGCGACGACGTCGGGCACGAGGGCGGTCACGCGTCCGCGTCCGACGATCCGCCGCGCGGCGGGACCGGTCCGCGGCGCTCGCCGCTCACCGGCGAGGGACACCACGGCTGAGGTCTGACCACATCCCGGGCGCTCGTGCGTTCGCGGGGCGAGACACCTCGCGAACGCTTCGAGGGCGGCGAACCCACCGGGTACGGTGTGGCCATGACGAGCCACGCCCACTCCGCGAACCCCCCGGCCCACCCGACCGCCGAGGAGGAGGTCGCGCGCATCTGCCAGGACCTGCTGCGCATCGACACGTCGAACTTCGGGGACGGGTCCGGCCCGGGCGAGCGGGCCGCGGCCGAGTACGTCATGGCCTCGCTCCACGAGGTCGGGCTGAGCCCCGAGCTGTTCGAGTCCGCGCCGGGGCGCGCGAGCGTCGTCGTGCGCCTGCCGGGTCAGGACCCCACGCGACCCGCGCTCGTCCTGCACGGGCACCTCGACGTCGTGCCCGCCCAGGCCTCCGACTGGTCGGTCGACCCGTTCGCGGGCGAGGAGAAGGACGGGCTGCTGTGGGGGCGCGGTGCGGTCGACATGAAGGACATGGACGCGATGATCCTCGCGGTCGTGCGCCAGATGGTCCGTGAGGGACGCAAGCCCGCGCGCGACGTCGTCGTGGCGTTCTTCGCCGACGAGGAGGCCGGCGGCACGTACGGCGCGAGCTGGGCCGTGGACCACCGCCCCGAGATCTTCGAGGGCGCGACCGAGGCCATCAGCGAGGTCGGCGGCTTCTCGGTCGACATCGACGGCAAGCGTGCCTACCTGCTCCAGACCGCCGAGAAGGGCATCGCCTGGCTCCGGCTCGTCGCCGAGGGACGCGCCGGGCACGGCTCGCAGGTCAACGCCGACAACGCCGTGACGCACCTCGCGGCCGCGGTCGCGCGGATCGGCGCCTACCAGTGGCCGTACACCATCACGCCCACGGTCGACGCGCTGCTGCGCGGTGTGGCCGAGCTGACCGACCTGCCCTACGACCCCCGCGACGAGGCGAGCATCGACGCGCTCGTCGCGGCCCTCGGCCCGGCCTCGCGGTTCGTCGGCGCGACCGTCCGCCACACGTCCAACCCCACTCAGCTCGGTGCCGGCTACAAGGCCAACGTCATCCCCGGGCGCGCCGAGGCCGCGATCGACGCGCGCCTGCTGCCGGGCCACGAGGACGAGGGCTTCGCGGTCATCGAGGGGCTCGTGGGCGAGCACGTGCGGATCGAGCCCATCCACCGCGACATCTCGCTCGAGGTGCCCTTCGAGGGCGACCTGGTCGACGCCATGATCGCGTCGCTGCACGCCGAGGACCCGGGTGCCACGGTCCTGCCGTACACGCTCTCGGGCGGGACCGACAACAAGTCGCTCGCGCGGCTCGGCATCACGGGCTACGGGTTCGCCCCGCTCCAGCTCCCCGCGGACCTGGACTTCTCGGGCATGTTCCATGGGGTCGACGAGCGCGTGCCCGTCGCGTCCCTGAAGTTCGGCGTGCGCGTCCTGGACCGCCTGCTGCGGACCTGCTGAGGCGACGATCCCTGCCCGTCGGCGAGCCCGGCGGGCAGGGGCGGACGGTCGGGGGTCTCAGAGGGTCGAGCGCACCCGGATGATCTTGCGGCGCAGCCACACGCGCCGCTCACCGCCCACGTACAGGCGCGTGCGCTCGAGCTCCCAGTGCCCGTGCTCGGCCTCGTCGGTCAGGAGGCGGACCGCGTCGTGGCGGCTCACCGACCGGTCGATCGTGAGCACCCGGTACTCGTACTGGCCGCCGTTCTCGGCCCAGCCGGTCCGCTGCCGAGGGGTCGTGCTCGTCATCCGTCACCGTCCACGCGTTCGTTCCGAGCCGGGGGAGCGGTGAGCCGTACCTCACCCTCCCGCCGAGGGATTCCGAGTGCCATTGTGCCTCGCTCAGGTCTACCGTCAGGGTATGACCGCTGACCCGCGCGCCGCTCTCGATCGATTCATCGCGGCCCTCGAGGCCCACTACACCGCGGTCGCCGCTCGCCGTGGCGAGGACGACCCGGCGGTCGACGACGCCTACTACGTGCTCGCCGACGCCTACGAGGTGTACGACGAGGCGCTCGCCCAGGTGCACGGCGAGGCCACCCCGTTCTACCTCGCCGAGGACGACGACGACGAAGGTGAAGACGACGGAGACGACGAGGACGACGAGGGTGACGAGGGCGACGAGCAGGACTTCGACGACCAGGACGAGGAGCTCGACCAGGTCGACCTGACCGACGGGGTCAGCCGCTGACCCTCACCAGCGCTCGGGGTACCCGAGCGGCAGGGCGCTGACGTCGTCGAGCGCGTAGTGCACCGCGTCGGGCAGCTCGAGGTCGCAGGCCGCGAGCGACGCGCGCAGCTGCGCAGGGGTGCGCGCACCGACGATCGCGCTCGACACGGCCGGCCGCTCGAGGAGCCAGGCCAGGGCGACGTCCAGGGGCGCGCGGCCCAGGCCGTTCGCGGCCGTGGCCACTGCCTCCACGATCCCCGACGACTCGCCGTCCAGGTAGGGCTGCACGAACCCGGCGAGGTGCGAGGACGCACCGCGCGAGTCCGCGGGCAGCGAGCTGCGGTACTTGCCCGTGAGGACCCCGCGCCCCAGGGGCGACCACGCGAGCACCCCGAACCCCATCTCGGTCGCAGCAGGCACGACGTCGCGCTCGATCCCGCGCTGGAGCAGCGAGTACTCGAGCTCGACCGCGGCGAGCCCGACGTCGCCGTGCGCGTCGAGCGACGCGGCGGCCCGAGCGGCGGCCCACCCCGGGTGGTTGGACAGGCCCACGTAGCGCGCACGTCCGGTGGTGACCGCGAGCCGCAACGCGGAGAGCGTCTCGGCGAACGGCGTGCGCGGGTCGGGCGTGTGGACCAGGAAGAGGTCGACGTGGTCGGTGCCCAGGCGTTCGAGCGAGGCGTCGAGCGAGTCGAGCAGCGCGCCGCGCGAGGCGTCGACCGTGTTGCCGTCGGCAGTGGTCCGGATGCCTGCCTTGGTGCACAGCAGCACGTCGCGCCGGTCGACCTTGCCCGAGAGGATCGAGCCGATCATCGACTCGCTGTCGCCGCCGCCGTACGAGGCGGCGGTGTCGACGAGGTTCCCCCCGGCGTCGACGAAGTCGCGGAGCTGCTCCGCGGCGTCGATCTCGTCGGTGTCGCGGCCCCACGTCATGGTCCCGAGGCCCAGGGGGGAGACGCGCAGGCCGGTACGACCGAGCTGACGAAGTTCCATGCGCGGCAGATTACCGGCCAGGGGCGCGCCCCGCCCGGACGTGGCGCGCGTCGCCAGGGTGAGGTCCGTCGCTCTGCGCGGACGTGTCCGGGCGGTGTCCTGGAGACGGCCGGCACGTGACGGCTCGGCGACGGTCGTCCCCGCGAGGCCTGTCGGTCCAGGGGAGCGGCGGTACGGCGGGTATCGTGACCGCTCGTGAATGCGTGGGAAGCGATCCTCCTCGGCCTCGTCCAGGGCCTGACCGAGTTCTTGCCGGTGTCCTCGAGCGCGCACCTGCGCATCGTCGGTGAGCTCATCGGCTCGGCCGACCCGGGGGCGGCCTTCACGGCGATCACCCAGATCGGTACCGAGACCGCTGTGATCATCTACTTCCGGCGCGACATCGCCACGATCTGCTCGGCCTGGTGGCGGTCGCTGCGCGGCGCCCACGGCAGCGACTGGCGCTCGCGCATGGGCAAGCACGACCACCACGCGGCCATGGCGTGGTTCATCGCGCTCGGCTCGATCCCCATCGTGGTCCTGGGCCTGGCGTTCCAGGACGCGATCGAGGCGTCGCTGCGCAACCTGTACATCACGGCCCTCACCCTGACGGTCTTCGCCCTGCTCCTCGGGTTCGCGGACCGGGTCGGCGCCAAGACGCGCACGCTCGACGAGCTGACCCCGCGCCAGGCCGTCGGGTTCGGGCTGGCGCAGGCGCTCGCCCTGGTCCCCGGCGTGTCCCGGTCGGGCGGCACCATCACGGCGGGCCTGCTCATGGGCTTCACGCGAGAGGCCGCGGCCCGCTACTCGTTCCTGCTCGCGATCCCCGCGGTCCTGGGCTCGGGGTTCTACCAGCTCGCCAAGTCGGTCACGGGCGAGCCCGTCCCGGGCTCTCCCGGGTTCGGCGCGACGCTCATCGCGACCCTGGTCGCGTTCGTCGTGGGCTACCTCGTGATCATCGCGTTCCTCAAGATCGTCTCGACGTTCAGCTACAAGCCGTTCGTGATCTACCGGCTCGTGCTCGCGGCGGTCGTCGTGGTCCTGCTCACGGTCGGTGTGCTCCAGCCGCTCGCCTGACCCGCTACATCCAGCCGACCTTCTTGAACGCGCCGTAGAGCCCGAAGCAGCCGAGCACCATGATCGCGATGGCCAGGGGATAGCCCAGGGTCCAGTGCAGCTCGGGCATGTGGTCGAAGTTCATGCCGTAGATCCCGCCCACGATCGTGGGGAACACGAGGATCGCGGCCCAGGCGCTGATCGTGCGCATGTCCTCGTTCTGGCGCACCGACACCTGGGACAGGTGCACCGAGAGCATGTCGGACAGCAGGTCGTCGTGCGCGTCGAGGTGGCGGTCGATCCGCTCGACGGTCGACACGAGGCGCTCCATGAGCCGCTTGTCGAACGTGATGCGGGAGCGGGCGCTGCCCGAGACCAGCTCGGGGAGCTCGGCCGTGATGGGCAGCAGCGCGCGACGGGCCTCGGTGATCTCGCGCTTGAGGTCGTAGATGGGCAGGACCGGGTCGGTGCGCCGCCTGGTCTCGAACACGATCTTCTCGACCTCGGCGACCGCGTCGCCGAGCGCGAGCTCGACGTCCGAGGACGTGGACACGAGCGCGAACAGGGCCTCCTCCGCGACGTGGCGGAACCCCGTGCTGCGTCCGTGCGACGGGCCTGTCAGGTGCTCACGCATGCGGTCGTGGACGCCCGCGGTGCCCTTCTCGACCGTGACGACCACGTCGGGGCCCACGAGGAGGCAGAAGCTGCCCGTGCTGACCTGACGGTCCTCCTCGGAGAACGACACGGTGGGCGTGACGACCAGGAGCCAGTCCATCCCGATGTGCTCGACGTGCGCCAGAGGGTGCTTGACGTGGCGCACGTGGACCGGCAGGTGCCCGCGGCCCACCTGGCTCGCGAGCCCGACGCCGAGCGCGTCCGCGGCGCTCACGAAGTCCTCGAGCGTGCGCACCTCGTACCAGCGGGCGCCGCCCGGGTCGGTGCCCGAGGTCTCGCCGCCGCTGCCCGGGCTCCCGCTGCTGCCCGGCGAGTCCTCGGCGTCCGCCCACCGGCCGGACCCGTCCCCGGGGCGGGACACGGGCGTCACGCGCCCGTCGGGCCCCTCGACCCACAGCTCCTTGTACCGGGGGGGCTCCGAGCGCGGGGAGCCCGGTTCCTCGGGCCGTCCTCCGGTGGGACGGGGGTCGTCAGGTCGTGTGGGTTGGCTCACCCCTGCATTCTGGCCCGACGGCGCGGGCGCGCCACCGGGGCGGGTGCGCCCTCGTCGTCGGGCACCTCGACCCGCGGGCACCGCGAAACCCGGGTGACCGTTCGCGGTTAAGGTTGTCGCGTGCACAGCTGGCCCATGCCCCAGATCCCGTCCCTGCCCGGCCGAGGCCTCCCGATCCAGGTGCACGACAGCACCACCGGGGAGCTCGTCGTCGCCGCGGAGGGGGACACCGCGACCATGTACGTCTGCGGGATCACCCCGTACGACGCGACCCACATCGGGCACGCCGCGACCTACGTCGGCTTCGACCTCCTCAACCGCGCCTGGCGCGACGCAGGTCATGCCGTGACGTACGCGTCCAACGTGACCGACGTCGACGACCCGCTGCTCGAGCGCGCGACCGCGACGGGCGTGGACTGGTGGGACCTCGCGGTCGAGCAGACGGCCCTGCTGGCCGAGGACATGACGGCCCTCGGCGTCGTGCCCCCCGAGGTGTACCGCGGCGCGGTCGAGGCCATCCCGGACGTGGTCCAGGCCGTCGAGGCGCTCATCGAGGACGGCTTCGCCTACCGCGTCCCGGTCGAGCCCGGCGCGGGCGGTGACGCCCCCGAGCTGGGCGACGTGTACGCGGACCTGAGCGCCGACGCGCGCTTCGGCGCCGTCTCGCGGCTCAGCCGCGACGACATGGTGCGGCTCTTCGGCGAGCGCGGGGGAGACCCCGAGCGCGACGGCAAGAAGGACCCCCTCGACCCGCTGCTGTGGCGGCGCGAGCGCGTGGGCGAGCCCTCGTGGGACGGCGCGAGCCTCGGCACCGGACGCCCCGGCTGGCACATCGAGTGCGCGGTCATCGCCCGCGACGGACTGGGCCTGCCCTTCGACATCCAGGGCGGCGGCGCCGACCTGCTCTTCCCGCACCACGAGATGTCGACCTCGCACGACCGCCTGCTCGACCACGGGTTCGGTGCGCGCAACCACGTGCACGCCGGTCTGGTCGCCTACCAGGGCGAGAAGATGAGCAAGTCCCGCGGGAACCTGGTGTTCGTCTCGGCCCTGCGCGCCACGGGCGTCGACCCCATGGCCATCCGCCTCGCGCTCCTCGCGCACCACTACCGCTCCGAGTGGGAGTGGACCGACGCCGACCTCCCGGCCGCCGTCGAACGCCTCGAGCGGTGGCGCTCGGCGGTGTCCGGCAACGGTGGACCCGACGCCGACGCGACCCTCGCCGCCGTGCGCGAGGCCCTCGCGAACGACCTCGACGCGCCCACGGCGCTCGCGGCCGTCGACGCGTGGGCCGACGTCTCGCTCGCGGAGGGCCGGGACACCTCGGAAGACACCGAGGGCGCCCCCGGCGTGATCTCGCGGATGGTCAACGCCCTGCTCGGGGTGCGTCTCTAGAGCCTGCCGGACGGCCGGTGCAGCCGGCCGGTGAACGCCGCGGCCCGCGGCGCCTCCCCTGAGGGAGGTGCCGCGGGCCGCAGTCGTCCTGGGCCGCGCTGCCCGGGGCCTTCGCTAGGGCAGCGGCCCGCCCGACCCGTTGTCGCGGCGGCGCAGGTAGCGCTCGAACTCGCGCGCGATCGCCTCGCCGCTCGCCTCGGGCAGCTCGGCCGTGTCCTTGGCCTCCTCGAGCTGCTGCACGTACTCGGCGATCTCGGCGTCCTCGGCCGCGAGCTCGTCGACGCCGTGCTGCCAGGCCACGGCCTCCTCGGGCAGGTCGCCCAGCGGGACGGGGTCCGACAGGAGCTCCTCGACCCGCGCCAGGATCGCGAGCGTGGCCTTGGGGGACGGCGAGTTCGCGACGTAGTGCGGCACGGCCGCCCACAACGACACCGACTGCATGCCGCGCTCGGCGGCCGCGTGCTGGAGCACACCGACGATCCCCGTGGGGCCCTCGTACGAGCTCTGCTCGACGTCGAGGACAGCCCGCAGGCCCACGCTCTCCGACGTGGCCGTCATGGGGATGGGGCGCGTGTGCGGCACGTCGGCGAGCAGCGCGCCGATCGTCACGACGGTCGTGACCCCCTCTCGCTCGGCGATGTCGAGCAGCTCGCGGCAGAACGTGCGCCAGCGCATCGACGGCTCGATCCCGTGCACCAGGACCACGCGTCGCCCGCTGGCGGGCACGGTCACCGCGGTCACGGTCGTGGTGGGCCACGTGATCTCCCGTCGGCCGTCGTCCGAGGTGGTCACGACCGGGCGGTTGACCTGGAAGTCGTGGTACTCCTCGGGGTCGATCGCCGCGATCTCCTCCGCGCCCCAGACGTCGTGCAGGTGCAGGAGCGCGGCGGTCGCTGCGCCCCCTGCGTCGTTCCACCCCTCGAACGCCGCCAGCATCACGGCCTGTCGAGGCTCGTCGGCCGACGACGGAGGCAGGGCCGGGGTGGTCGGCTCGGGCAGGTCGGCCGGGTCGATCGGTTCCGGGGTCTCGTTCATCGTCCCAGCCTAGGCCGCGTGAGCGACCGGACCGGGCAGCACGGGCTCGCGGGCCTCGCCAGCACGCGGGCTAAGGTGGCGGGGACGGCCACGAACCGTCCCCCCGAGCATGGAGAATGCGTTGAACCCCCTGGAAGCACCCGATCTCACCCGTACCGACAGCGCCCCTCGCGAGGCGCTCGCACTGCCACAAGCCGTCCTGTGGGACATGGACGGCACGCTCGTCGACACCGAGCCGTACTGGATCGCCGCCGAGCACGAGCTCGTCGAGGCGCACGGCGGCACCTGGTCGCACGAGCAGGCCCTGCAGATGGTCGGCAACCCCCTGACCGAGTCGGCCACGATCCTCCAGGCCGCGGGCGTCGACCTGCCCTCCGAGCAGATCATCGACTTCCTCATCTCGCGGGTGATCGAGCAGGTCGAGGTCGAGGTCCCGTGGCAGCCCGGTGCGCGCGAGCTGCTCGCCGAGCTCCGGGAGCGCGGCGTGCCGTGCGCCCTGGTGACCATGTCCTACCGCTCGCTCGCCGAGCCCGTCGTGGGCATGACCCCGCCCGGGTCGTTCGAGACACTGGTGTGCGGCGACGAGGTCACGCACGGCAAGCCGCACCCCGAGCCGTACCTCGTGGCGGCCGAGCGGCTGGGCGTCGACGTGACCCGCTGCGTGGCGATCGAGGACTCGCCCACGGGCATCGGGTCGGCGCAGGCCGCCGGCGCGGCGACGCTCGGTGTCGAGGCCGTGGTCCCCGTGCCGGTCCTGCCGGGGCTGAGCCGCACGCCGTCGCTCGCGCTCGTCGACGTCGACATGCTCTCGCGCATCCTCGCGGGCGACGTGGTCGACCTCATCGAGGACTGACGGGCTAGGAAGCGGCCGCCTCCGGGGCGATCCCGAGCGTCAGCTCGATCGCACCCTCGGGGATCTCCGGAGGTGTGCCGCCGAACTGCGGGCACAGGGCCTGGTGCGCGCACCACCCGCACAGCGGGGTCTTGCGCGGGGCCCACTGCCCGCTGCGGGCAGCCTGCGTGATCGAGGACCACAGCGTCCGCACCTGCTCCTCGACCGCCAGGAGGTCCGCCTCCTGCGGCTCTGCGCGCAGCACCTGGCCGTCGCCCAGGTAGACGAGCTGGAGCATCTTGGGGATCTCGCCCCGCTCGCGCCACAGCACCAGGCCGTAGAACCGCATCTGGAACAGCGCCGACCCTTGGTACTGGGGCCGGGGAGTCTTGCCCGTCTTGTAGTCCACGACCCGCATCGCGCCGTTCGGGGCGACGTCGAGCCGGTCCACGATGCCGCGCAGGAGCGGGCCGTCCTCGAGCTGGGTCTCGACGAACATCTCGCGCTCGGCCGGCTCGAGGCGGTTGGGGTCCTCGAGCGTGAAGTAGGTGCCCAGGAGGTTCCCGGCGCCCTCGAGCCACTCCTGGACCGCGCCCTCCGGCGCGCTGCCCGCCTCGCCGGCGCCCGCGAAGAGCTCGGCGTACCGGGGCTCGGCCTCCTGGAGGCGGTCCCACTCGCCCGGGACCATGGCCTGGGCGGCCGCGAGCGTGCGCTCGCCCACCGGGGCGTCGTACAGCCGCTCGAGCACCGAGTGGACCAGGGTGCCGCGCGCGGCCGCAGCGCTGGGCGGCTCGGGGATCCGGTCCACGACACGGAACCGGAACAGCAGCGGGCACTGCATGAAGTCGTTCGCCCGCGACGGCGACAGCGCCGGGCGCCGACGCTCACGGGGGGAGTCGCCGACGGGCTCGACCGTCACGTCGGTGGAGTCGGTGCCGACGAGGTCGGGGGCGAGGGACGTCATGCGTCGAGCCTACGTGTCGACGCCCACACGGCCGCCACGGCCCACAGCACGGGTTCGGCACAGGTGACCGACATAGGGTGTCGACGTGGAGACCACCCCGGCACCGGCCCGTCGCGCCCCCCGAGACCCGCGCCTGACGAAGGGCTGGGTCATCGGCCGGGTGTCGGGCGCGCCCGTCATCCTCACGCCCTCGTGGTTCCTCGCCGCGGCCGTCCTGACGCTCCTGTTCGCCCCGACCGTGCGCAGCTTCGCGCCGGGCCTGGGCGTGGGGATCTACCTGGTCTCGTTCGTGTTCGTCCTGCTGCTGTTCGTCTCGGTCTTCCTGCACGAGGTCGCCCACGCCGTGGTCGCCAAGTCGCGGGGCCACGAGGTCACCGAGCTCGCGGTGACGATCTGGGGCGGGCACACCGCCTACTCGGGGACCTCGCGACGTCCCCTGGACGGGATCCTCATCTCGGTCGTGGGCCCGCTGACGAACCTGCTCCTCGCGGTCGTGTGCTGGTTCGCGTTCCAGGCGCAGCCGACCATGACCGTCCCCGCCCTGCTGCTGTACGCGGCGGCGTTCTCCAACGCGTTCGTGGGCGTCTTCAACCTGCTGCCGGGCCTGCCGCTCGACGGCGGACAGATCCTCGAGTCGGCGGTCTGGGCCGTCACGGGGTCCCGGACCCGGGGCACGATCGTCGCGGGCTGGGTCGGGCGCGTCATGGCCGTGGGCGTGGTGGTGTGGGCCCTGGGCTGGCCCCTGCTCAACGGGTACCAGGTGGACTTCTTCACGGTCGCGTGGTCCGCGCTGATCGGTGCGTTCCTGTGGTCCGGGGCAGGGGCCGCGATCACCAACGGCCGCACGCGCGAGGCGGTCGCGGGTCTCACGGTCGCCTCGCTCGCGTACCCGGCCGTCGCGGTGCCCGTGGCCACCACGGTGTCCGACGCCGTCGCGGCCGCCCAGCGGGCGGGCGCGGGACACGTCGTGCTCACCGACACGCTCGGGCGGCCCGTGGCCTACGCCGACCCCGGGGCCGTCGCGGCCGTGCCCCCCGCCCAGGCCCCGCTCACCCCGGTCGGGGCGGTCGCCGTCGGGCTGCCGCCCACCGCGCAGGTGGACGTGCACCTCGCGGGCCAGGCCATGCTCGACGCCGTGGCCTCCGCGACGCGGGACGCGCCCCTGCTCGTCGTGACGGACGCCGGGCGCGTCGTCGGGCTGCTCGACGTGAGCCACGTCGTCGCGGCGCTCCAGGCCGCGCGCGGGCGCTGAGGGGACCGCGGCCCGCCCACGGGACTCCCGCCCCGGGCGGCCCGACTAGGATGGTCGCCCGTGACCCAAGAGCCCACGCACGACGCGCCCGCCCCGTCCGCCCCGAGCGACGTCCCCGCCTCGCCGGCCCCCACGGCGACCGGTGCCGACGTGCGCCGCGGCCCCCTGCGGCTGGGCGACAAGGTCCAGCTGACCGACCCGCGCGGGCGCCTGCACACCATCACGCTCGCGACGGGTGCCACGTTCCACACGCACCGCGGCTACCTCAACCACGAGGACCTGGTCGGCCTGCCCGAGGGCTCGGTCGTGCGCAACACCGCGGGCATCGAGTACCTCGCGCTGCGCCCGCTGCTGGCCGACTACGTCCTGTCGATGCCGCGCGGCGCGGCCGTGGTCTACCCCAAGGACGCGGGCCAGATCGTCGCGATGGCCGACATCTACCCCGGCGCGCGCGTCATCGAGGCCGGCGTCGGCTCGGGCGCGCTGACCATGTCGCTCCTGCGCGCGGTCGGCGACCAGGGCTCGGTGCACTCGATCGAGCGCCGCGAGGACTTCGCCGCGATCGCGCGCGGCAACGTCGAGCTGTTCTTCGGCGGTGAGCACCCGGCCTGGGAGCTCTCGGTCGGCGACCTGTCCGACGTGCTGCCCCAGGTCGCGGAGAACGGCTCGATCGACCGGGTCGTGCTCGACATGCTCGCGCCCTGGGAGAACCTCGACGCGGTCGCCGACGCGCTCGCGCCCGGCGGCGTGCTGATCTGCTACGTCGCGACCGCGACCCAGCTCTCGCGCCTCGCCGAGGACCTGCGTGCCGACGGGCGCTACGCCGAGCCGTCGGCCTGGGAGTCCCTGGTCCGCGGCTGGCACCTCGAGGGGCTCGCGGTGCGCCCGCAGCACCGCATGGTCGGGCACACGGGCTTCCTGCTCACGGCGCGCCGCCTGGCCGACGGCACGGTCGCGCCGCTGCGCAAGCGTCGCCCCGCCAAGGGCTCGTACCCCGTCGCGGAGGAGTGGACGCCCGAGGACCTGGGCGAGCGGTCGGTCTCCGACAAGCGCGTGCGCCGCGTGCGCCGCGACGTGGGCCAGGGCCCCCAGCTCGACCCGCGCACGGGCCAGCCGCTCGTGCCGGTCCCCGACGACGAGGCCGCGGACGTCGCGGGCCTCGTCGAGGACGACGCCCCCGCGGACACCCTGGACGTTTCGGACGCCGTCGACAACGATTGAGGAACGACGGTCTCAGCAGGGGTGTCCCTGCAGCGGCCGCCCAGGTCTTGTGCGTAAGGTCGAGCCTCGATCACCGGGCTGCCGGAGGTCGGTGACGCGCCGGTGACGGGGTCGACCGCACGACCTCCTGACGGCGCCAGGCGAGAGGGAGAAGCCGGATGACCGAGACACCTGGACTGACACCTGGACAGACCCCGAGCCGTGACGGCGAACGCCAGCAGGCGATCCTGTCGGCCAAGAACGAGCGTCTCGCGGAGGCGCTGCGTGCGGCGCGGGACCAGATCATCGACCTCAAGCGTCAGATCGACGAGCTCGCCAAGCCGCCGGGGACGTACGCAGTCTTCCTCGGGGCCCACCCGGACGGGACGGTCGACGTCTCCGCCGCGGGCCGGAAGATGCACGTGGGCGCGAGCCCCAGCCTCGACCTGTCGACGCTGCACCCCGGTCAGGAGGTCAAGCTCAACGAGGCCATGACCGTGGTCTCGGCGGGTGGCTACGAGCAGGTCGGGGAGCTCGTGACCGTCAAGGAGCTCCTGGGCTCGGACCGTGCGCTCGTCGTCGGGCGCTCGGACGAGGAGCGCGTGGTCCGTCTCGCGGGCTCGCTCGCCGACGCGCCGCTGCGCATCGGCGACTCGCTCACGATCGACACGCGCAGCGGCTTCGTGTTCGAGATCGTGCCCAAGTCCGAGGTCGAGGAGCTGGTCCTCGAGGAGGTCCCGGACATCGACTACTCGGACATCGGCGGCCTGGGCCCGCAGATCGAGCAGATCCGTGACGCCGTCGAGCTGCCGTTCAGCCACCCGGACCTGTTCCGCGAGCACGGGCTGCGCCCGCCCAAGGGCGTCCTGCTGTACGGGCCTCCCGGGTGCGGCAAGACGCTCATCGCCAAGGCCGTGGCCAACTCGCTCGCGCACACGGTCGCCAAGGCGCGGGCCGCGGCGGGCGAGCTCGCGGGCGAGGAGGTCGCCTCGGACCCGGACGGCGCCAAGAGCTACTTCCTCAACGTCAAGGGCCCCGAGCTGCTCAACAAGTACGTGGGGGAGACCGAGCGCCACATCCGGCTGATCTTCGCCCGTGCCCGGGAGAAGGCCTCGCAGGGCACGCCCGTCGTGGTCTTCTTCGACGAGATGGAGTCGCTGTTCCGCACGCGCGGCACCGGGCTGTCCTCGGACGTCGAGACCACGATCGTGCCCCAGCTCCTGAGCGAGATCGACGGCGTCGAGCGCCTCGACAACGTGATCGTCATCGGCGCGTCCAACCGCGAGGACATGATCGACCCGGCGATCCTGCGGCCCGGTCGTCTCGACGTGAAGATCAAGATCGAGCGACCGGATGCGGAGGGCGCCAAGGAGATCTTCGCGAAGTACCTGACGACCGACCTGCCGATCCACCCCGAGGACCTCGCCGAGCACGGGGGCAGCGCCCAGGGGGCGATCGACGCCATGATCACGAGCGTGGTCGAGCGCATGTACTCCCAGGAGGACGAGAACCAGTTCCTCGAGGTCACGTACGCGAGCGGCGACAAGGAGGTCCTGTACTTCAAGGACTTCAACTCGGGGGCCATGATCCAGAACGTCGTGGACCGCGCCAAGAAGTCGGCGATCAAGGACCTCCTGGCGACCGGTCAGCGCGGCATCCGGGTCGAGCACCTGCTCGCGGCGTGCGTCGACGAGTTCAAGGAGAACGAGGACCTGCCGAACACCACCAACCCGGACGACTGGGCGCGCATCTCGGGCAAGAAGGGCGAGCGCATCGTCTTCATCCGCACGATCGTCCAGAAGAAGGGCGACGGGGCGGGGACCGTGGCGCGCACGATCGACACGGTCACGAGCACGGGGCAGTACCTGTAGTACGGGTGCCGGCGCGAGGCGCCACGCAGCACGCCCAGGCCCGACGGCGCAGCACGCCGCCGGGCCTGGCGCGCGTCTCGGGGGTGGCGCACCCGGGGCAGCCCGGGTACGGCGGTCGCCGAGCCGTGGACAGCCCGCCCCGCCGTCGAGACCCCGGCATAGGGTGGTGCTCGTGACCGTGCGACGCGTGATGGGGATCGAGACCGAGTACGGCGTGCTGCAACCGGGGCGTCCGCAGGCGAACCCGATGCTCCTGTCGAGCCAGGTCGTGACGACCTACCGGGCGCTCGCGGCCCGCGCGGACGGAGCCCGCGGCAAGGCCCGCTGGGACTACGACGACGAGGACCCGCTCCAGGACGCCCGGGGCTTCCACCTCCAGCGCGCCGCGGCCCACCCCTCGCTGCTGACGGACGACCCGACCCGGCCCGCGCCGTCGGGCCCCGTGCCCCGGGACCCGGCGGGCGCCGCGTCGTTCCAGGAGGTCGCTCGGCCCACGCACGAGGACTACGACGACCCGAGCGCCGCGAACGTCATCCTGACCAACGGTGCGCGGCTGTACGTCGACCACGCGCACCCCGAGTATTCCTCGCCCGAGGTGACGAACCCGACCGACGCGGTCTGCTGGGACGTCGCGGGCGAGCGCATCATGCTCGCGGCCTCGCGCGAGCTGGGCGCCGTCCCGGGGTCGGAGGTCGCGCTCTACAAGAACAACGTCGACGGCAAGGGCGCGTCCTACGGCACGCACGAGAACTACCTCGTGGACCGGGCCGTGCCGTTCGCGACGCTCGTCGAGCTGCTCACGCCCTTCCTCGTGACACGCCAGGTGTTCACGGGCTCGGGTCGCGTCGGCCTGGGCTCTGTGGGCCAGGAGCCGGGCTTCCAGCTCTCGCAGCGTGCCGACTACATGGAGGCCGAGGTCGGCCTCGAGACGACCTTGCGCCGTCCCATCGTCAACACGCGCGACGAGCCGCACGCCGACCGCCAGCGCTGGCGCCGCCTGCACCTGATCATCGGGGACGCGAACCTGTTCGAGGTCGCGACCTACCTCAAGCTCGGCACCACCTCGCTCGTGCTGTTCGTGGTCGAGCAGCTCGACGCGCTCTCTGCGGTCGAGGGGGCCTCCGACGCCTCGTTGCGTGCCGAGCTCGCGGCCCTGCGCCTGCACGACCCGGTGTCCGACGTGCAGAAGGTCAGCCGCGACCTCGACCTCACGGCGCCGCTCCTGCTCGCGGACGGGCGGCGCCTGACGGCGCTCGAGGTCCAGCGCGTCTATGCCGACGTGGCCCGCCGGGCCGCGGAGCACCTGGGGACGCTCGACGACGAGACCCGCGCCGTCCTGGACCGCTGGGACTCGGTCCTGTCCCGCCTCGGGACGGACCCGGCGTCGTGCGCCCGGGAGGTCGAGTGGGTCGCCAAGCTCCGTCTGCTCGACCGCCTGCGTCGGCGCGACCACCTCGACTGGGACCACCCGCGGCTCGCTGCGATGGACCTCCAGTGGTCCGACGTGCGCCCCGAGCGCAGCATCTACCACCGGCTGCTCGCGGCGGGGGCCGCCGAGCGGCTCGTCGACGAGCGCGCGGTCTCCCAGGCCGTCCACCACGCGCCCGAGGACACCCGGGCGTACTTCCGGGGAGAGGTCATGGCGCGGTTCGGCGACGAGGTCTCGGCCGCGAGCTGGGACTCGGTGATCTTCGACGTCGCGGGGGCCCCCTCGCTCCAGCGCGTCCCCATGCTCGACCCGCTGCGCGGGACCCGGGCGCACATCGGCGCGCTGCTCGAGGCGAGCAAGGACGCCGGGGCGCTGCTCACGGGCCTGTCCGGGACGTCCCGATGACTCGCGCCCACGGCGCGGTCCGGCGCGGACCCGGCCGGAGAGCCTAGGCTTCGAGAAGACGCGGTCCCCGTGCACTGCGGGTCCGCCGCATCAAGGCACGTCAGCACCGCACGTCAGCAGGATCGACACACCCAGGAGGCGAAGATGGCCCAGGAACGCACCAGCGCATCGCACGAGGACCGCCGTCCCGACGACGACGCGACGCCCGCGCCCGTCGCCCCGCAGGCGCAGAGCCGGGACGCGGAGGTCGACTCGCTCCTGGAGGAGATCGACGAGGTCCTCGAGTCCAACGCCGAGTCCTTCGTCAGGGGCTTCGTCCAGAAGGGCGGCGAGTAGCCGAGAGGGGCCGGGAGCTGATGACCATGGACTTCTCCGGGCGTCTGCCGCACGCCTTCACCACCCCGGGCTCCTCGTCGTTCGTGGAGTTCCTCGCGAACCACGCCCCCGACCTCCTGCCCTCCCACCGGGCCGGCACGGCCGGGGCCACGGGGCACGCCGCCGGGTCGGGGGCCCAGCTCGCGCCCCACGCGACCACGATCGTCGCCCTGACCTTCGGGGACGCCGGGCCTGCGGGCTCGGGAGGTGAGGTCGGCGTGGTCATGGCGGGCGACCGCCGCGCCACGATGGGCTCGATGATCGCGAACCGCGAGATCGAGAAGGTCTTCCCGGCCGACGAGTTCTCCGCGGTGGGCATCGCGGGCACCGCCGGGATCGCCGTCGAGCTCGTGCGGCTCTTCCAGCTCGAGCTCGAGCACTACGAGAAGATCGAGGGCGCGCTGCTCTCGCTCGACGGCAAGGCGAACCGGCTCTCGACCATGATCCGCCAGAACCTCGGTCTCGCGATGCAGGGGCTGGCCGTGGTGCCGTTGTTCGCGGGCTTCGACCTGGACCGCGGGACGGGCCGCATCTTCTCGTACGACGTCACGGGCGGGCGCTACGAGGAGCGGGACCACCACAGCGTGGGCTCGGGCTCGGTCTTCGCCCGCGGCTCGCTCAAGAAGCGCTGGCACCCGGGGCTCGACGCCCAGGGAGCGGTGCACGTCGCGGTCGAGGCGCTCTACGACGCGGCCGACGACGACTCGGCGACGGGCGGCCCCGACGCCGTCCGGCAGATCTGGCCCGTGGTCGTCACCGTGACGGCCGACGGGTACCGGCGCGTGCCCGACGACGAGCTCGCCGCGGTCGCCGCGCAGATCGTCGCCGAGCGCACCGAGCAGGCCGACGGGAACCGCGCCGCGCGCCCCCGGGCGCCACGGACCGCAGGACAGGGAGGTGACGCACAGTGAGCATGCCGTTCTACGTCTCGCCCGAGCAGCTCATGAAGGACCGGGCGGACTTCGCGCGCAAGGGCATCGCCCGCGGCCGCTCGGTCGTCGTGCTCGCCTACGACCAGGGCATCGCGTTCGCGACGCACAACCCGTCGAGGTCGCTGCACAAGATCTCGGAGATCTACGACCGCATCGCGTTCGCGGCCGTGGGCAAGTACAACGAGTTCGAGAACCTGCGGGTCGCGGGCGTGCGCTACGCCGACCTGCGCGGCTACTCCTACGACCGGGCCGACGTCAACGCGCGGGGGCTCGCGAACGCCTACGCGCAGACGCTCGGCACGGTCTTCACGACCGAGTCCAAGCCCCTCGAGGTCGAGCTGGTCGTGGCCGAGGTGGGCCCGAGCCCCGCGCAGGACCAGATCTACCGCCTGTCCTACGACGGGTCGGTCGCGGACGAGACCGGGTTCGTCGTGATGGGCGGCCAGGCCGAGCAGCTCGGCCGAGACCTGGGCGAGGCGTGGCACCCCGGGATGACGCTGCCCGAGGTCTTGCGCCTCGCGGTGTCGACGCTCGGGGGTGCGGACGCGCGTGACGCCCCGGAGGGCGAGCAGGCCATCCCCGCGAGCCAGCTCGAGGTCGCGGTGCTCGACCGCACGCGCCCCCGGCGGGCGTTCCGCCGGTTGACCGGCACGGTGCTGTCCGGACTGCTCGAGCAGAAGCCAGAGGAGGCTCCGCATGGACCGTAGGATCTTCGGTCTCGAGACCGAGTACGGCGTGACGTGCGCGTCCGACGACGGGCGCGGGCTCTCCGCGGACGAGGTCGCGCGCTACCTGTTCCGCAAGGTCGTCGCGTGGGGCCGGTCGTCGAACGTGTTCCTGCGCAACGGGTCTCGCCTGTACCTCGACGTCGGGTCCCACCCCGAGTACGCGACGGCCGAGTGCGACGACGTACGCCAGCTCGTGGCCTACGACCGGGGCGGCGAACGCATCCTCGAGGGGCTCGTCGCGGACGCCCAGGAGAGGCTCGAGCACGAGGGCCTGCCCGGCCGGATCCACCTGTTCAAGAACAACACCGACTCGGCGGGCAACTCCTACGGCTGCCACGAGAACTACCTCGTGCGCCGCCAGGGGGACTTCTCCCGGCTCTCCGACGTGCTGGTGCCGTTCCTCATCACGCGCCAGGTGCTCACGGGGGCGGGCAAGATCCTCGCGACGCCGCGCGGGGCGATCTTCGCGCTGTCGCAGCGCGCGGACCACATCTGGGAGTCGGTCTCGAGCGCGACCACGCGCTCGCGCCCCATCATCAACACGCGCGACGAGCCCCACGCCGACGCCGAGCAGTACCGGCGCCTGCACGTGATCGTCGGGGACTCGTCCATGGCCGAGACCACGACCATGCTCAAGGTCGGGGCGACCGACCTGATCCTGCGCATGATCGAGGCCGGGGTGCCCATGCGGGACATGGCGCTCGAGAACCCCATCCGGTCGATCCGCGAGATCAGCCACGACATGACGGGCCGTCACCCCGTGCAGATGGCGAACGGGCGCACCGTGACCGCGGTGGACCTGCAGGGTGAGTACCTCCAGCGGGTCAAGGAGTACGTCGACGCGAACGAGACGCCCACGCCCGTCGTCAAGCAGGTCCTGGACCTGTGGGAGCGCGGGCTGCGGGCGCTGGAGACCGACGACCTCTCGCTCGTCGACCGCGAGCTCGACTGGGTCATCAAGCTCAAGATCCTGCGGCGCTACCAGGAGAAGCACGGACTGGAGCTCGACGACCCGCGCATCGCGCGGCTCGACCTCGCCTACCACGACATCTCGCGCACCGAGGGCCTGTACAACATGCTCGCGGCGCGCGGCATGGTCGAGCGGATCACGACCGACCTCGAGGTCTTCGAGTCCACGGCCGTCCCGCCCCAGACGACGCGCGCCAAGCTGCGGGGCGACTTCGTCCGCAAGGCGCAGGAGGCCCGCCGCGACTACACGGTCGACTGGGTGCACCTCAAGCTCAACGACCAGGCGCAGCGCACGGTGCTGTGCAAGGACCCGTTCCAGAACGTCGACGAGAGGGTCGAGCGGCTCATCGAGTCGATGTGACGAGCGGTCCGCCCGCGGGACGGACCGAGCACCGGCCGGGGAGCCTCCACCGTTAAGGTGGTGGCTCCCTGTCCCGTCCGCCCGAGGAGCGTCGTGCGTCGTGTGTCCCGCCGGTCTGCGGCCGTCGTCCTGGGCCTGCTGGTCGCGGTGTCCGCCGCCGGTTGCGCCGAACCGACGGGGAACGCGGCTCCCGCCCACACCGAGGTCGCGGTCTCGGGTCTGCTCGGCGAGCCCCCCGTGGTCGCGTTCGACCAGCCGCTGACGATCCCCGAGACGCGGTCCGAGGTCCTCGTGCCCGGGACGGGCGAGGCCCTCGTCGAGGGACAGCCGGTGCTCCTGAACATGTACGCGGTCGACGGGCGCGACGGGTCGGTGATCCAGAGCACGTTCATCGACGCTCCCGCGCCGCACGAGCTCACCGACGAGGACCTCGGGTCGGCGGTCGTCGACGCGCTGGCGGGCCAGCGCGTCGGTGCCCGCGTCCTGTACCTCGAGGAGACGGACGACGTCCCGGTCGTGCTCGTGATCGACGTGCTGCCCTCCCGGGCGAGCGGGGAGGCGGTCGCGCCGGTCGAGGGGCTCCCGGTCGTGACGCTCGACGCCGAGGGCGCCCCGACGGTCGAGGTGCCTGCGGGCACGGCCCCGCCGGGCGACCTGATCGTCCAGCCTCTCGTGCGGGGCGGCGGCGTGCAGATCGAGGCGGGCCAGGTCATCACGGTCCGCTTCACGGGGGTCGCGTGGTCCACGGGCGAGGTCGTCGACTCGAACTGGACGCCCGGGGCCCTGCCCGCCTCGACCATGGTCGGCATCGGCCAGATCATCGAGGGGTGGGAGCAGGGTCTGCTCGAGCAGAGCGTCGGCAGCCAGGTGCTGCTGGTCGTCCCCCCGTCGCTCGCCTACGCGGGGACCGCCAAGCCGTACGCGGACGAGACCCTGGTCTACGTCGTGGACGTCCTGGACGCACACTTCCCGGTGGTCGACGAGACCCCGGGCTCCGAAGGTCAGACGGAAGGTCAATAGCTCATGTCGGTCACGGTCCGTGTCATCCCCTGCCTGGACGTCGACGCCGGTCGCGTCGTCAAGGGGGTCAACTTCGAGAACCTGCGGGACGCGGGCGACCCGGTCGAGCTCGCGGCCCGCTACGACGCCGAGGGGGCCGACGAGCTGACGTTCCTCGACGTCTCGGCGTCGTCGGGTAACCGCGAGACCACGTACGACGTGGTGCGGCGCACGGCCGAGCAGGTCTTCGTGCCGCTCACGGTCGGGGGCGGTGTGCGCACCACGGACGACGTGGACAAGCTGCTGCGCGCGGGCGCGGACAAGGTGGGCGTCAACACGGCCGCGATCGCCCGTCCCGAGCTCATCGCGGAGATCGCGGACCGGTTCGGCAGCCAGGTGCTCGTGCTCTCGGTCGACGCCCGTCGCGTGACCGGCGAGACCCGCACCGAGTCGGGCTACGAGGTGACCACGCACGGCGGCCGCCGCGGCACGGGCATCGACGCCGTCGAGTGGGCTGCGCGCGCGGCGCGGCTGGGGGCGGGGGAGATCCTGCTGAACTCGATGGACGCCGACGGCATGACGAGCGGGTTCGACCTGGAGATGTTCGCGGCCGTGCGCCCCGAGGTGAGCGTCCCGCTCATCGCGAGCGGAGGAGCGGGCACCCCGGAGCACTTCGCGCAGGCGGCTCAGGCAGGGGCCGACGCGGTCCTCGCGGCGAGCGTCTTCCACTTCCGGACGCTGACGATCGGCGACGTCAAGGCGCACATGCGCGAAGCGGGCGTCCTGGTCCGCTGAGGTCCGGTCGTGGGGCGCGCCGGGAGGTCCCGGCGCGCCCCACGCGCCCCCCGCGCACCCGAGGGGGCAGAACGAGCAGAGCGCCCGACGGCGTCACTCGCCCGAGCGCGGACCCGGCACCACGGCGTCGAGCGCCGCACGGTCGGCGACGTCGCCCTGGAGGGTCAGACCCGCGTGGGGGCCTCGGCCGAACGCGTGGAGCACGAGCTCGCCCACCTCGCCCGTGACGACCACCGTGCCGGGCAGACGGCCGTCGTCGGTCGGCCGTGTCGGCGGGGCCTTGACCGCGAGGCGCGGGCCGCCGGGCACCACGAGCACGACACCCACGGGGGACCGCCGGTAGAACAGGCGCGCGCCGCGCCGCAGCTGCGCCCACAGGGCGTCCTCGAGCCCGGGGGAGAGGTCGCGCGGCTGGTCGGCCGCAGCGCCGGCGCCTCCTGGGCCTCCGGCCCAGGTGCCCCGCCGCACGTCCTCGGTGTGCACGAAGTACTCGACGAGGTTCACGAGGTTCCCGGCCCACGACCACGGGCTCCACGAGGCGGGCGCCTGCTCGATGCGCGCGAGCAGCGCGGCGTACCCACCCGGTGCGAGCGCGGTCGCCGCGAGGTCCTGGAGCCTGGAGTCGGACCAGTCGTGCAGCGGGCCGCCGTTCGCGCCCGCCTGGGTCCAGGGCTGGTGCTCGCGCAGGATCATGTGTGCGGCGAGGTGACGTGTCTGCCACCCGTCGCACAGGGTCGGGGCGTCGGGGCCGGCCTGGGTGAGTGCGTGGACGAGGGAGGCGCGCTCGTGGGCGTGCCAGGCGGTGGGCTGCATCAGGCCATGCTCGCACGCGGGACGGAGTGTCCCGTGTGAGAAGATCGTGCCAACCCCCACGAAAGACGAGGATCGTCCGTGTCCGCGCGACGGAGCACCCCCACGAACACCACGCCTCGGACCCAGGACGCGCCCACCGGCGCAGCGCCCGGCCGTCCGGACGGCGCCAGCCCGCACCAGCCCTCCTCCACCGGCGGAGCCTCCCGTCCTGGCCGTGCGCCGTCCGCGGGACGTGGCGCAGCCGATGGACCAGGGACGTCCCCCGGGCCCGCGGCGCGCGAACGGCACGCCCTGACCGGCTCGCGGACCCGCCGCTCGCTCCAGCTCATGGGGCGCGGCATGCGGTCGGAGTGGCGCGTCTACGTCCTGGCGATCACGGCCTCCGCGCTGTTCGGCGCGACGACGGTCCTCATCAGCCTCGCGGTCGGCCGCGTGACGGACGAGGTCGTCGTCCCGGCGCTCGCAGGCGACGCGGACGCGCGCGACGACCTGTGGGTCGCGGGCCTCGTCCTGGTCGCGATCGCGCTCACGCTCGCGCTCACGGTCGCCGGTCGCCGTATCTTCGCGGGCTACGGCTACGCGAACATCCAGGCCGGGCACCGCACCGCGGTCACGCACCAGTACCTGCGCCTGCCCATGTCGTGGCACCGGGCGCACCCGGCGGGCCAGCTGCTGTCGAACGCGAACTCCGACGTCGAGGCGGCCACGGGCGTCTTCAACCCGCTGCCCTTCGCGCTCGGCGTGGTCGTGATGATCGGCGTGTCGGCGGTCATGCTCTTCCGCATCGACGTGTGGCTCGCGTGCGCCGCACTGGTCGTGATCCCGCTCGCGATCGTGGTCAACGTCGTGTTCCAGAAGTACATGTCGCCTGCGATCACGCACGCGCAGCAGCTGCGGGCCGAGGTCTCGGACGTCGCGCACGAGAGCTTCGAGGCCGCCCTGCTGGTCAAGTCGCTCGGCACCGAGGCCCGCGAGGAGCAGCGTTTCGCCGCGCGGACCGACGAGCTGCGGGCCGCCAACGTCCGGGTGGGCGTCGTGCGGGCGTTCTTCGACCCGGTCATCGAGCTCTTGCCCTCGCTCGGCACGCTCCTGGTGCTGGGCGTGGGGGCCGCGCGCGTCGCGGCCGGTGCGGTCGACACGGGCGAGGTCGTGACGGCCGCCTACCTGCTGACCATCATGGCCGTCCCGGTCCGTGCGTTCGGCTGGGTCCTGGGCGAGCTGCCGCGCGCGCTCGTCGGCTACGAGCGCATCGCGAGCGTGCTCGACGCGCCGGGCATCCCGGTCGCGGGCGAGCAGCGGCTGCCCGCCGCGACGGGCGGTGCCGCGGTGCGGTTCGAGGGCGTGGGCGTCGACGTGCGAGCGGGGGGCCGCGACGTCACGCTGCTCGACGACATCGAGCTCGACCTGGCCCCGGGCCGCACGGTCGCGGTCGTCGGGCCCACGGGCGCGGGCAAGACCACGCTCGTCTCGCTCCTGGCGCGCCTGTCCGACCCCACGCGCGGCCGGGTGCTCATCGACGGCGTGGACGTGCGCGAGGCGCTCGCGTCCGACCTGACGGGTCAGGTCGCGCTCGTCGCGCAGTCGACCTTCATCTTCGAGGACACGGTGCGTTCCAACGTGACGCTCGCGGACCAGGGCGAGGGCCCCACCGACGAGCAGGTGTGGGACGCGCTGCGCCTGGCCAAGGTCGACGACGTCGTCTCCCGCCTGCCCGGTGGTCTCGACTCGCCCCTGGGCGAGCGCGGCTCGAACCTGTCGGGCGGGCAGCGTCAGCGGCTCGCGATCGCGCGCGCCCTGGTGCGCTCCCCGCGCCTGCTGGTGCTCGACGACGCGACCTCCGCCGTCGACCCGCGCGTGGAGCAGCAGATCCTCGCGGGCCTGCGCGGCGAGGGCCCTACGGCTCAGGGCCCGACGGCGGAGCACCCCACGGTCGTCATGGTCGCCTACCGCATGTCGAGCGTCGCGCTCGCGGACCAGGTCGTCCACGTCGAGTCGGGGCGCGTGGTCGACGTCGGGACGCACACCGAGCTGCTCGCCCGCGACGCGGGCTACCGGGAGCTCGCCACGGCCTACCAGCGCGAGGCCGAGCGCCGGGCCGAGGCCGAGGCGGAGGAGCTCGACGGGCCGGACGGGCTCGACGGGACGGCGAGCCGCGGCGACCGGGAGGACGTCGAACGCCGTGAGCAGGAAGAGACCGACGAGATCGTGCGCCACGCCGAGGAAGGGACCGTGACCGAGTGAGCACCACCACCACACCCACGTCGGCTCGCGGCCGCCGCCGCGGGGCCAAGGCCAAGCCCGAGGTCGTCGTCGAGGACGCGACCGGCGCCCGGATCGCCTCGGCGAGCTCGCTGGGCGTCTTCGCGACCCTGCGCAAGGGCGTCCAGATGTCGCCAGAGATCCTCGTGGGCATCTGGGGAACGCTGCTCCTGGCCGTCGTCGCGGCCCTCGGGCGGATCGTCGTCCCCATCACCGTCCAGCAGACGGTCGACAGCGGCATCATGGCCCCGGGTGGTCCCGACACGAGCCGGGTGGCGCTGCTGGTCGGTGCCGCCGCGCTCGTCCTGGTGGTCGCGGGGTTGTGCTCGGCGCTCGTCAACGTCCGGCTCTTCCGCTCGACCGAGGCGGGGCTCGCGAGCCTGCGCGTGCGGGCCTTCCGGCACGTGCACGACCTCTCGGTCCTCACGCAGAGCACCGAGCGTCGCGGGGCCCTGGTCTCGCGCGTCACGAGCGACGTCGACACCATCTCGCTGTTCGTCCAGTGGGGCGGCATCATGCTGCTCGTCTCGGTGCTGCAGATCGGTGCCGCGACGCTCCTCATGGCGTTCTACTCGTGGCAGCTCACGCTGCTCGTGTGGGCCTGCTTCGTGCCGCTCTTCCTGATCCTCCGCCCCGCCCAGGGCCGCGTCAACGGCGCCTACACGGCGCTGCGCGAGCGCGTCGGCGCGATGCTCGGGGCCATCTCCGAGTCGGTCGTGGGCGCCGAGACGATCCGCGCCTACGGCGTCGGGGAGCGCACCGCGCGCCGTGTGGACGCCGCGGTCGAGAGCACGCGCAAGGGCATGGTCCGCGCGCAGGTGCTCGTCTCGACGGTCTTCTCGAGCGGCGTGCTCGTCGCGAACCTCGTGCTGGCCGTCGTGGTGGTCGTCGGTACGCTGCTCGGCATCGACGGGTCCATCACCGCGGGTCAGCTGCTCGCGTTCCTCTTCCTGGTCCAGCTCTTCACGGGGCCGGTGCAGATGGCCACCGAGATCCTCAACGAGCTGCAGAACGCCGTCGCGGGCTGGCGTCGCGTGCTGGCCGTCGTCGAGACTCCCGTCCAGGTGGTCGACAAGGGCGCCCAGGGCGTGCGTTCTCCCCGGGGTCCCGCGCACGTGCGGCTCGAGGACGTCCGGTTCGCCTACCCCGACGGCCCCGAGGTGCTGCACGGCGTGGACCTCGACTTCCCGGCCCGTACCTCGGTCGCGGTCGTGGGCGCGACGGGCTCGGGCAAGACGACGATCGCCAAGCTCGTCACCCGGCTCATGGACCCCACGTCCGGCGCGGTCCGGCTCGACGGGGTGGACCTGCGCGACCTGTCGGCGGCGAGCCTGCGCGAGCGCGTGGTCCTCGTCCCGCAGGAGGGGTTCCTGTTCGACGGGACGCTCGCCGAGAACATCGCCTACGGCGTGCGGGACACGTCGGCAGGTGCCCCGGGTGCCCCGGACGAGGCGGGCACGGGCGAGACCCCGGCGCAGACCGCGGCCCGGCACGCGGACCGCATCGACGCCGCGGTCGCCGAGCTCGGCCTGACCGACTGGGTCGCGGACCTGCCGGACGGGCTGGGCTCCGCCGTCGGGCAGCGTGGTGAGGCTCTGTCCGCAGGCGAGCGACAGCTCGTCGCGATCGCCCGTGCGTACCTCGCCGAGGCCGACCTGCTGGTCCTCGACGAGGCGACGTCCGCGGTCGACCCCGCGACCGAGGTGCGTATCGCCCGAGCCCTCGACTCGCTGACCGCAGGACGCAGCACCATCACGATCGCGCACCGGCTCTCGACCGCCGAGGCCGCGGACCTCGTCGTGGTCGTCGACGCGGGCCACGTGGTCGAGGTCGGGCCGCACGCCGAGCTCGCGGCCGCGGGCGGCGTCTACGCCTCGATGCACGCGTCCTGGGTCGCGCAGACCCGATGACCGAGCAGCGGGGCGAGCGGGCCCCCGACGGGGACGGTCCCGGCGGACGGACGGCCTCCCGGGCCGCCCGGACCGCTGAGCGGGACGGGGACCCGGGGACCCTGGGGATCTGGCAGGATTCTCGGGTGCCCCAGAACACCGCCCAGCCCGTCCCCGCAGACCAGCCCCTCGCCGCCGAGGGGGCCCGCGACGTCGCCGACACGCTGCCCGCACCGCTCGCCGCCCGTCTCAAGCGGGACGCGGACGGGCTGGTCGCCGCGATCGTCCAGCAGCACGACACGGGCGAGGTGCTCATGCTCGGCTGGATGGACGACGAGGCGCTGCGCCGGACGCTGACGACGGGACGCGTGACCTTCTGGTCGCGCTCGCGGCAGGAGTACTGGCGCAAGGGCGACACGTCGGGCCACGCGCAGTGGGTCAAGTCCGTCGCGATCGACTGCGACGGTGACGCGCTCCTGGTCCGTGCCGACCAGGTGGGCGCGGCCTGCCACACGGGCGCCCGCACGTGCTTCGAGGCCGGCGGCGACCTGGGCGCTGCGGTGGGCCACCGCCCCGAGAACGAGACCTCCGAGGAGAAGACGCTGTGACCGGCTCGACGCCCCCGATCGACCCGACCGCACCCGTGGTCCCTGCGGCCGGCCTGCCCTGGGGCGAGACCTGGCCCGCGGTCGAGGGCTTCCGTGCGCTCGCGACCTCGCGTCGCGTGGTCCCGGTGGTGCGCCGCCTCCTGGCCGACGACGTCACGCCCGTGGGCCTGTACCGCACCCTCGCGCAGGGGCGGCCCGGGACGTTCGTGCTGGAGTCCGCCGAGGTCGACGGAAGCTGGGCGCGCTACTCGTTCGTGGGGGTCGCGTCGCGTGCGACGCTCACGGCGCGCGACGGCCAGGCCGTCTGGACCGGAGACGTGCCCGCGGGCGTCCCGACCACGGGCGACGTCGTGGACGTGCTCGAGCGGACGCTCGACGCGCTGCGCACCCCCGCGATCGACGGGCTGCCGCCCCTGACCGGCGGACTTGCGGGTGCGCTGGGGTGGGACGTCGTGCGTCACTGGGAGCCCACGCTGCCCGCGAACGCACCCGACGAGCTGGGCGTGCCCGAGGTCACGCTGTGCCTCGCGACCGACCTCGCGGTCGTGGACCACCGCGAGGGCAGCGTGTGGCTCGTGGCCAACGCGATCAACTTCGACGACACCGACGAGCGCGTCGACGAGGCGTACGCCGACGCGGTCTCGCGCCTCGACCGCATGCAGCGCGAGCTCGTGGCGGGGACCGGGGGAGGATCGTCGGCCGCGGTGGTCGCGGACGTCGCCGAGCCGGAGCTCGAGTTCCGCTCGACGCGCGAGGAGTTCGAGACCGCGGTGCTCGCGGGCAAGGACGCGATCCGTGACGGCGAGGTCTTCCAGATCGTGATCTCGCAGCGGCTCGACCTGGACTGCCCGGCCTCGCCGCTCGACGTCTACCGGGCCCTGCGGACCATCAACCCGAGCCCGTACATGTACTACTTCCAGCTCACGGACGCCGACGGCTCGGACTTCGCGGTGGTCGGCTCGAGCCCCGAGACGCTCGTCAAGGTCGACGACGGGCACGTGGTCACGTTCCCGATCGCGGGGTCGCGCCCGCGCGGTGCGACGCCCGAGCAGGACGTCGCGCTGGGCGAGGAGCTCCTCGCGGACCCCAAGGAGCGTGCCGAGCACCTCATGCTCGTGGACCTCTCGCGCAACGACCTGGTGAAGGTGTGCGAGCCGGCCTCGGTCGAGGTCGTCGAATTCATGGTGACCAAGCGCTTCAGCCACATCATGCACCTGTGCTCGACCGTGGTCGGGACGCTGCGCCAGGGGGCCAGGGCGCTCGACGTGCTGCGCGCGACGTTCCCCGCGGGCACGCTCTCGGGCGCGCCCAAGCCGCGGGCGATCGCCCTGATCGACGAGCTCGAGCCGGCCTCGCGCGGGATCTACGGCGGGACCGTCGGCTACTTCGACTTCGACGGCAACATGGACATGGCCATCGCGATCCGCACCGCCCTGATCCGCGACGGACGCGCGAGCGTCCAGGCCGGGGGCGGGATCGTGGCCGACTCGGTGCCGGCCCTCGAGTACGAGGAGTCGCGCAACAAGGCCGCCGCGGCGGTCCGAGCGGTCCAGCTCGCGGCCCGGCTGCGGAGCCTGGCGTGAGCGGCCCCGGAGCGACCGTGCCCGCCGCCCAGCCGGCCGCAGGGGCGGCCCGGACGCCCCGCTCGTGGCGGCTCGCCCGCCGCAGCGCGATCCTGCTGCTGCTCGTGCTCGGCGCCGGCGCCCTCGCGGCGGCCGCCCCGACGTGGCTGCGCACCTCGGGGGCGACGGCCCTCGACGCCGACGTCCAGGTGCACGTCACCGGGACCACGGCGGCGCCGGGAGTGGGCGCGGGGGCCCTGGTCGTCGTGGCCGCCGCCCTGGCGCTGGGACTCGTGGGCCGGGTCGGGCGCTGGGTCGTCCTGGTCGTGGCCGCGGCGAGCGGCGTCGTCGTGAGCGCGTCGGCCGCCGCGATCCTGCGCGACCCCGTGCCCGCAGCGACGTCGGCGGTCGCCGAGGCGACCGGCGTCACCGAGATGACGAGTGCCGTGACGCTCACGCCCTGGCCCGCGGTGGCGCTTGCGGTCGGCGTGCTGGTGGTCCTCGCGGCCGTGTGGGCCGCGGTCTCCTCGCCCACGTGGGGGCGCGTGTCCGCGCGCCACGAGATCGTCCGGCCCGACGCCGGGACGCCCGTCGACGGACCCGCGGCGTCCGCCGTCGCGGCCGGGACGGGCACCCCCTCGAGCCCCACGACGACGGCCTCGGCGGCCCAGGCGGCAGGGCGCACCGAGGTGGCACCGGCCGACGAGCCCGACGAGCAGGAGACGTGGGACTCGTTGACCCGCGGCGAGGACCCCACAGACCGCTGAGCATCACCTCCCGTCCGCACGAACAGACCGACCGGCGTCCGATAGGCTGGACGCACATCTTGACGAAAGGCACACCCCCATGGCCGAGAAGACGCCGCAGACCACCGAGATCTCCTACCTGCCGCCGTCGGCACCTCCCACGAACCACGGTCACACCGTGGCGGCGTGGTTCACCATGATCGGCATCATCGTCGGTGCGGTCGTCGCCGGGGTCGCCGTGGCGATCGCCGCCGTGTGGATGTTCTGGGTCGGTATGGGTGTCGTCGCGCTCGCGCTCGTCGGCGGCCTGGTCCTGCGCAACATGGGCTACGGCCAGCCGAAGGCCGCTCAGAGCTGACGTCGCCCGGGCGAGAGCCCGGACCGTCGCCGCGCGCCGCGCACCCCCCCGGGGTGCGGGGCGCGTGCCGTACCACCGGTAGACCCGGGCGTGACCCGGCCTTCCCAGCAGAGAGCAGACGTCCCATGAGCTATCCCCCCACCCCTCCGACGGACCCGTACCGTCCCGCCGGCGAGGAGCCTGAGGGAACGGGCCAGCAGGGCCCGGTACCTCCCGCGTACCCGGGCTACCCGCAGCAGAGCCCGTCTCCCTACGGCGCCCCGGCGCCCGGCACGCCGGACAGCGGGTACCCGCAGTACGGTGCGCCCGCGCAGCAGCCGCCCTACGCTGCCCCGCAGCAGCCGTACGGTGCACCTGGTCAGCCGCCCTACGGCGCCACGCCGTACGGCGCCGCGCCGGTACCCGGCGGTGCCTACGGGTACTTCCCCCGCAACGACCTGGGGATCTGGGCTTTCGTGCTGGGCATCGCGTCGATCGTCCTGTCCTGCGGATTCTTCACCGGGATCCCTGCGGTCATCGTCGGGAGCAAGGCCAAGCGGGCCGTGGCGGCGGGCGAGGCCAACAACGGTGGTCTCGCGCTCGCCGGAGTGATCCTCGGCTGGGTCGGGATCGTGCTCTCGGTCCTCGGCCTGATCCTCGTGATCGCGATCGTCGCCTCGCCCGACTTCCAGGCCGGCTTCCAGGAGGGGTACTACGGCTGAGCCGCGAGCGGCGGGCCCCGTGGGCGGTGAGCCCGCGGGGACGTCTGCCGTGCCCGTCGGCCGGTGGCGAGCCGGCGTAGCGCCGCTCGTCGCCGGCGGCGTCGTCGCGGGGGCGACCCTCGTCCTCGCGCTCGTGGACCCGCACGAGGGCGGCTATCCGCTGTGCCCCCTCCTGGCGCTCACGGGCTGGGCCTGCCCCGCGTGCGGGGGGCTGCGGGCCACCCACGACCTCGCGACGGGCGACATCGCCGGGGCCTGGGCCATGAACCCCCTGTGGGTGGTCGTCGTGCCGTTCCTCGTCGTGGCCTGGGTCCTGTGGCTGCGTCGAGCCTGGACCGGTACCCGTGCCCGAGCGGTGCCCGCGTGGGCGGGCGTGGTCGCCCTGGTGGTCCTGGTGGGCTTCGGCGTCGCGCGGAACATCCCCGCGATGGTGCCGTTCCTCGGGCCGTCCTGACAGGTCGTCAAGGGTCTGGCGCGCATCTCGCGGGGTGACACGTGTCCCTGGTCACTCTCGGGCGGCCCTACGATGGCAGGTATCTCCCTGTCAATGGTTCGCGGAGAGACGCTGCAGACGACTCGTCACGGTCGCGGCAGCGGACCCGCGTACCTGAGCTGGCACGGAGTCGACGACGAGCACGGGGAGATATCACATGACGGTTCTGGAGGACATCGTCGCGGGAGTCCGCGAGGATCTTGCGGAGCGCCAGGCGAAGACCACCCTGGACGAGCTGAAGGAGCGCGCCGCCCGCGCGCCCGGCGCCCTCGACTGCGTCAGCCGCCTCAAGGCCGAGGACGCTGTCGCTGTCATCGCCGAGGTCAAGCGGTCGAGCCCCAGCAAGGGGAACCTGGCGGCCATCGCGGACCCGGCCTCGCTCGCCTCGGAGTACGAGAAGGGCGGCGCGGCCGTCATCTCGGTGCTGACCGAGCAGCGCCGCTTCAACGGCAGCCTCGCGGACCTCGACGCGGTCCGTGCGAAGGTGGACATCCCCGTCCTGCGCAAGGACTTCGTCGTGACCCCGTACCAGGTCTGGGAGGCTCGGGCCCACGGCGCGGACCTCGTCCTGCTGATCGTCGCGGCCCTCGAGCAGACGGTGCTGACGTCGCTCGTCGAGCGGGTCCACTCGCTCGGCATGACGGCTCTCGTCGAGGTGCACACGCTCGACGAGGTCACGCGCGCGATCGACGCGGGTGCCCGGGTGATCGGGGTCAACGCGCGCGACCTCAAGACGCTCGAGGTCGACCGGACCACGTTCGCACGACTGGCCCCGGCCATCCCGGACGAGCTGGTCCGGATCGCCGAGTCGGGTGTCCGCGGACCGCACGACGTGATGGACTACGCACGGTCGGGGGCGCACGCCGTCCTCGTCGGCGAGGCCCTGGTCACGGACGACGCTCCGCGCGCCTCGGTCGCCGACCTCGTGGCGGCGGGCTCGCACCCGTCCCTGTGGTCCGTCCGGCCTTGATCCCACCCCAGACAACGTAGATCCCGCACCGAGGAGGTCAGGCCGCGTGCCCGACGCAACACCTTCCCTGCAGAACCAGCAGGGCCCGTACTTCGGGGACTTCGGCGGACGGTTCGTCCCGGAAGCGCTGATCGCCGCGCTCGACGAGCTCGAGGCCGAGTACCGCAAGGCGGTCGTCGACCCGACGTTCCAGGACGAGCTCGCCCGGCTCCACCGCGAGTACACGGGCCGCCCCAACCCCCTGACGGAGGTGCCCCGCTTCGCGGAGCACGCCGGGGGAGCGCGGGTGTTCCTCAAGCGTGAGGACCTCAACCACACCGGCTCGCACAAGATCAACAACGTGCTCGGGCAGGCCCTGCTGGTCAAGCGCATGGGCAAGAAGCGCGTGATCGCCGAGACGGGGGCCGGGCAGCACGGTGTCGCCACGGCCACGGCCGCCGCACTCATGGACCTCGAGTGCGTGGTCTACATGGGCGAGGAGGACACCGAGCGCCAGGCGCTCAACGTCGCGCGCATGCGGCTCCTCGGCGCGACGGTGGTCCCGGTGACCATCGGTTCGCGCACGCTCAAGGACGCGATCAACGAGGCGCTGCGCGACTGGGTCGCGAACGTCGACTCGACGCACTACCTGCTGGGGACCGTGACCGGCCCTCACCCGTTCCCGGAGATGGTCCGCGACTTCCACCGGATCATCGGCGAGGAGGCGCGCGCTCAGATCCTCGACCGGATCGGGCGGCTTCCCGACGCCCTCGCGGCGTGCGTGGGCGGCGGGTCGAACGCGCTCGGCCTGTTCAACGCGTTCCTCGACGACAAGGACGTGGCGCTCTACGGCTTCGAGGCCGGAGGAGAGGGCGTCTCGACGGGCAAGCACGCGGCCCGGTTCAGCGGGGGCGCCCCCGGGGTGCTCCACGGTGCCCGGTCCTACCTGCTCCAGGACGAGGACGGGCAGACCCTGCCCAGCCACTCGATCTCGGCCGGGCTGGACTACCCGAGCGTGGGCCCGGCCCACTCGTGGCTGCACGACCTGGGCCGCGCGACCTACGAGCCCGTCTCGGACGTCGAGGCCATGGAGGCCTTCCGGCTCCTGTGCCGTACCGAGGGGATCATCCCGGCCATCGAGTCGGCGCACGCGCTCGCCGGTGCGCTGCGGATCGGCCGTGAGGCACGGGCCGCGGGCAAGGAGGACACCGTGATCCTGGTGAACCTCTCCGGGCGCGGGGACAAGGACGTCGCGACGGCGGCACGGTGGTTCGACCTGATCGACGCGGACACCGTGGTCGACGGCGAAGGGAGCAGCTTGTGAGCGCGACCGTCGGAGGCGTCCAGGCGCCCCATCGCACCGCGGCGCTGATCGAGGAGCTGTCCGCCCAGGGGCGCGCTGCCCTCATCGGCTACCTGCCCGTGGGCTACCCGAGCGTCGAGGGGACGGTGGAGGTCGCGAAGGCGCTCGTCGAGTCCGGCGTCGACATCATCGAGCTCGGCCTGCCCTACACGGACCCCGTCATGGACGGTCCCGTCATCCAGCGGGCGGTCGAGCACTCGCTCGAGGCCGGCACGCGCGTCCGCGACGTCTTCACGGCCGTCCAGGCCGTGGCTGCGCTGGGCGTGCCGGTCCTGGTCATGACCTACTGGAACCCGGTGCTGCGCTACGGCGTGGAGAGCTTCGCACGCGACCTGGCCGCGGCCGGTGGCGCCGGGCTCATCACGGCAGACCTCATCCCGGACGAGGCGGGGGAGTGGATCGCAGCCGCGGACGCGCACGGTCTCGACAAGGTCTTCCTCGTCGCCCCGAGCTCGACCCCCGAGCGCCTGCGCCTCACGGCTGCCGCCTCGCGCGGCTTCGTCTACGCGGCCTCGACCATGGGCGTGACCGGGGTCCGGTCCGAGGTCGGCAGCAAGGCCGAGGAGCTGGTCGCGGCGACGCGGGCAGCGGGCGGCGAGCACGTGTGCGTCGGTCTCGGCGTCTCGACCGGTGCGCAGGCCGCGCAGGTCGGTCGCTACGCCGACGGCGTGATCGTCGGTTCCGCGTTCGTCCGCCCGCTCCTGGGCGACGAGCCCTGGGAGGAGCGGCTCGAGAAGGTGCGCGAGGTCGCTCGCGACCTCGCGCGCGGTGTCCGCTCCGCTCGGTCGAGCGACGAGACCTCCGGGAAGGTGACGTCATGAACGGGCTCGTGTCCGCCGTCGGGCCGCTGGTCGCCTCGATCCCCAGCCCGTCCCAGCACACCTGGTACCTGGGGCCCTTCCCGCTGCGCGCCTACGCGCTCGCGATCCTCGCCGGTATCGCCGTCGCGGTGTGGCTCACCCGCAAGCGGTGGGCCGAGCGCGGCGGCGACCCCGACGACGTCCTGGAGATCGCCTTCTGGGCCGTGCCGTTCGGGATCGTCGGCGGGCGCCTCTACCACGTCATCTCGACGCCGGACCCGTACTGGGGACCGGACGGCGACCCGCTCAAGGCGCTGCGGATCTGGGACGGCGGCCTCGGGATCTGGGGGGCCATCGCGCTCGGCGCGGTGGGTGCCTACATCGGCTGCCGGCGCCAGAAGGTGAGCTTCGCGGCGTTCGCCGACGCGCTCGCACCAGGGCTGCTGCTCGCCCAGGCGATCGGCCGGCTCGGCAACTGGTTCAACCAGGAGCTGTTCGGCAGCGCGACCACGCTCCCGTGGGGTCTGCAGATCTCCGACCAGTACCTCCCGGCAGGCTACGAGTCCGGGACGCTGTTCCACCCGACGTTCCTCTACGAGCTCCTGTGGAACGTCGCTGCGGCGTTCCTGCTCATCTACCTCGACCGTCGCTTCAGGTTGGGTCATGGTCGGGTATTCTGGCTGTACGTTCTCTTCTACACGCTTGGCCGCGTGTGGATCGAGATGCTTCGCATCGACACGGCCGAGCTGGTGCTCGGCCTCCGACTGAACGTCTGGACCTCCATCCTGGTCGGAGTCGGTGCGTTGATAGCGTTTATCGTTATCGGGCGCCGACACCCAGGGCGCGAAGAGACAGTATCGCTCGATGCTGCGGAGCCCGAGCAGGCAGGTGCTGGCCGACCCGACCCAGGTCACTGAGGCACCCGTCTTTTCATAGGCGAACCCGCTGGACAACCGTCCAGATGGTTCAGTCATGTCCGTTGGGCCGATGAAGTCCCACAATCCCCCAAGTTGGATCAAAGCCCGGCCCATGGCCGGGCGCCTGTGAGGACGGTGTTGATGACCACGCCGCTGCACCGGGCTGCTGCGCCTTCGGCACAGGGCCTGTATGACCCTGTGGCCGAGCACGACGCGTGCGGCGTCGCCTTCGTGGCGACGCTCCGCGGCACACCCGGACGCGACATCGTTGACGCGGGGCTCACGGCCCTGCTCAACCTGGACCACCGCGGCGCCGTCGGCGCCGAGGAGAACAGCGGAGACGGGGCAGGCATCCTGACCCAGATCCCCGACGCCTTCGTGCGGGACGTGGTCGACGTGGACCTCCCGCCGGCCGGGCACTACGCGATCGGCATGGCCTTCCTTCCCCAGGACGCGGAGGCCGCCGCCGAGGTCGTGCGACAGGTCGAGGCCATCGCGGCCGAGGAACGACTCGTCGTCCTCGCGTGGCGCGACGTCCCCGTGACCGCCGACCTCGTGGGGCCGAGCGCGCGGGCCTCCATGCCGACGTTCCGCCAGCTCGTCGTGGCGGACCTGACGCGGGAGCTGTCCGGGCTCGACCTGGACCGGCGCACCTATCGCCTGCGCAAGCGCGCCGAGCACGAGCTCGGTCTGTTCTTCGCCTCGTTGTCGTCCCGCACGCTCACCTACAAGGGCATGCTGACCGTCGCGCAGCTCGAGCCGTTCTTCCCGGACCTCTCGGACCCGCGCTACGCGAGCGAGCTCGCGCTCGTCCACTCGCGCTTCTCGACCAACACGTTCCCGTCCTGGCCGCTCGCGCAGCCGTTCCGCATGATCGCGCACAACGGCGAGATCAACACGGTGCGCGGCAACCGCAACTGGATGGCCGCGCGTCAGGGCATGCTCGCGAGCGACAAGCTGGGCGACCTCGCCCCGCTGCTGCCCGTGTGCTCCGAGGGGTCGAGCGACTCGGCGAGCTTCGACGAGGTGCTCGAGCTCCTGCACCTCTCGGGCCGTTCCCTGCCTCACGCCGTCCTCATGATGGCGCCCGAGGCCTGGGAGAACCACGCCGAGATGGACCCGGACCGCCGGGCCTTCTACGAGTACCACTCCACGCTCATGGAGCCGTGGGACGGGCCCGCCTGCCTCAACTTCACCGACGGGACCCTCATCGGTGCCGTGCTGGACCGCAACGGGCTGCGCCCGGGGCGCTACTGGGTGACCGAGGACGGCCTCGTCGTCCTGGCCTCCGAGGCCGGCGTCCTGGACCTCGACCCGGCCACGATCGTCCGCAAGGGGCGCCTCGAGCCGGGGCGCATGTTCCTCGTCGACACCGGCCAGGGCCGGATCATCGAGGACGAGGAGGTCAAGGGCCAGCTCGCCGCCCAGCGCCCCTACGCGCAGTGGGTCGCCGAGAACTCGGTCTACCTCGAGAACCTGCCCGAGCGCGAGCACGTGGCGCACAGCCCCGCCTCGGTCCAGCGTCGTCAGCGCGCCTTCGGGTACACCGAGGAAGAGCTGCGGATCCTGCTGACCCCCATGGCGAGCACGGGTGCCGAGCCGCTCGGCGCGATGGGGACGGACACGCCCATCGCGGTGCTGTCCAGCCGTCCTCGCCTCCTGTTCGACTACTTCACGCAGATGTTCGCGCAGGTGACCAACCCGCCGCTCGACGCGATCCGCGAGGAGCTGGTCACGTCGATCGGCGGTGCGATCGGTCCTGAGCCGAACCTCCTGGACGACAGCCCGCTGCACGCGCGCAAGCTGATCCTGCCCTTCCCGGTGCTGGACAACGACGAGCTCGCGAAGATCCTGCGCGTCGACCGCGACCCGGGCCTCGAGGGCATCTTCCGGGCTGTCACGGTCAAGGGGCTCTACCCCGTCAGCGGCGGGGGAGAGGCTCTGCACGCGCGGCTCGAGGAGATCTTCGCCGAGGTCGACGCCCACGTCGCCGACGGCGCGAGCTTCATCGTGCTCTCCGACCGCGACTCCAACCAGGAGCTCGCGCCCATCCCGTCGCTGCTCCTGTCGAGCGCGGTGCACCACCACCTGCTGCGCAGGCACACCCGTACCCAGGTCTCGCTCGTCGTGGAGGCCGGGGACGTCCGGGAGGTGCACCACGTGGCGCTCCTCATCGGCTACGGCGCCGCGGCGGTCAACCCGTACCTCGCGATGGAGTCCGTCGAGGACCTCGCCAAGTCCGGGTTCGTCACGGTCGAGCCGGAGAAGGCGGTCAAGAACCTCATCAAGGCGCTCGGCAAGGGCGTCCTGAAGGTCATGAGCAAGATGGGCATCTCGACCATCTCCTCGTACCGCGGGGCACAGGTCTTCGAGGCGCTCGGTCTGTCGCACGAGCTCGTCGCGGACTACTTCGCAGGCACCACGAGCCGTCTGGGAGGCATCGGTCTCGACGTGCTCGCGGCCGAGGTCGCGGCCCGTCACGCCGAGGCCTACCCGGCCTCGGGCAACCATCAGGCGCACGTCCGTCTCACCACGGGCGGCGAGTACCAGTGGCGCCGTGACGGCGAGGAGCACCTGTTCGACCCGGAGACGGTCTTCCGGCTGCAGCACGCGACGCGTGAGCGCCGGTACGACATCTTCCGCCAGTACACGCAGCGCGTCGACGACCAGTCGACGCGTCTCATGACGCTGCGCGGGCTCCTGGAGTTCAAGGACGGTCAGCGCCCGGAGATCTCGATCGACGAGGTCGAGCCGGTCAGCGAGATCGTCAAGCGCTTCAACACGGGCGCCATGTCGTACGGCTCGATCTCGGCCGAGACGCACGAGACCCTGGCCATCGCCATGAACCGCCTGGGTGGTCGCTCGAACACGGGCGAGGGCGGCGAGGAGCCGGAGCGTCTGTACGACCCGGAGCGTCGCTCGAAGGTCAAGCAGATCGCCTCGGGCCGGTTCGGCGTCACGTCGGAGTACCTCACCGCGGCGGACGACATCCAGATCAAGCTCGCCCAGGGTGCCAAGCCCGGCGAGGGCGGTCAGCTGCCCGGGCACAAGGTCTACCCGTGGATCGCCCGGACCCGGCACTCGACGCCGGGCGTCGGGCTCATCTCGCCGCCGCCGCACCACGACATCTACTCGATCGAGGACCTGGCGCAGCTCATCCACGACGCCAAGAACGCGAACCCGTCGGCTCGTGTGCACGTCAAGCTCGTGAGCGAGTTCGGCGTGGGGACGGTCGCGACCGGTGTGTCCAAGGCGCACGCGGACGTCGTCCTCATCTCGGGGCACGACGGCGGCACGGGCGCGAGCCCGTTGACCTCGCTCAAGCACGCGGGCACCCCGTGGGAGCTCGGCCTGGCCGAGACCCAGCAGACGCTCGTGCTGAACAACCTGCGCGACCGCATCGTGGTGCAGGTCGACGGGCAGATGAAGACGGGCCGCGACGTGGTCGTCGGTGCGCTGCTCGGTGCCGAGGAGTTCGGCTTCGCGACCGCTCCCATGGTCGTCTCCGGCTGCGTCATGATGCGCGTGTGCCACCTGGACACCTGTCCGGTGGGCGTCGCCACCCAGAACCCCGAGCTGCGGGCACGCTTCACGGGCAAGCCCGAGTTCGTCGTGAACTTCTTCGAGTTCATCGCCGAGGAGGTGCGCGAGCACCTGGCACGCCTGGGGTTCCGGTCGATCGAGGAGGCCGTGGGCCACGTCGAGGCGCTCGACACCCGGCAGGCGATCGAGCACTGGAAGGCGCAGGGTCTCGACCTCGCGCCCGTGCTCGAGAAGCCTCAGCCGCTCGAGGGCTCGTCGCTGCGCAACACGACGACCCAGGACCACGGCCTCGACAAGGCGCTCGACAACCAGCTCATCACGCTGGCCGCCGACGCCCTGGAGAACCGCGAGCCGGTCCGGATCGCCCTGCCGATCCGCAACGTCAACCGCACCGTGGGCACCATGCTCGGTCACGAGGTGACCAAGCGGTACCGCGGCGAGGGGCTGGCCGACGACACGATCGACGTCTCCCTCACGGGGTCCGCCGGTCAGTCCATGGGGGCGTTCCTGCCCCGCGGCATCACGCTGCGTCTCTTCGGCGACGCGAACGACTACGTGGGCAAGGGCCTCTCGGGTGGACGCATCATCGTCCGTCCGGACCGCTCGGCAGTCCTCACGGGGTCGAGCAACGTCGTGGCGGGCAACGTCATCGGCTACGGCGCGACGTCCGGGCAGATCCTCCTGCGCGGGCTCGTGGGCGAGCGCTTCGCGGTCCGCAACTCCGGGGCGACGCTCGTCGTCGAGGGGGTGGGCGACCACGGGCTCGAGTACATGACCGGTGGTGCGGTGCTGATCCTCGGCCCGACCGGACGCAACCTCGGCGCGGGCATGTCCGGAGGGACGGCCTACGTGCTGGACCTGCGGCCCGCGGCCATGAACACCGCTGCGGTCGCGACGGGCGAGCTCCTGCTCGACCCGCTCGACGACGCGGACGCGGCTCTCGTCGAGGGCCTGGTCCGCACGCACCTGGAGGAGACGGGCTCGACGGTCGCGGCCGAGCTGCTCGAGGACTTCGACGCTGCGCGTGCTCGCTTCACGCGCATCCTGCCCGCCGAGTTCGCCCGCGTGCGCAAGGCGCTCGCGCAGGCCGAGCTCGACGGGCTCGACCCCGCCGCTCCCGGCGTGTGGGACCAGATCTTGGAGGTGGCTCGTGGCTGATCCCCGTGGATTCCTGAAGGTGCGGGAGCGCGAGCTCCCGCCCAACCGTCCGGTCGAGGTCCGGCTGCGCGACTGGCGGGACGTGCACGAGCACCTGGTCGAGGGGCAGCCGTTCCTCAAGGAGCAGGCGGGCCGCTGCATGGACTGCGGCATCCCGTTCTGCCACCAGGGCTGCCCCCTCGGGAACCTCATCCCCGAGTGGAACGACCTGGTCTGGCGCGACCAGTGGGCCGAGGCCAGCGAACGGCTGCACGAGACCAACAACTTCCCGGAGTTCACGGGACGTGTGTGCCCGGCGCCGTGCGAGTCGAGCTGCGTGCTCGGCATCAACCAGCCGGCCGTGACCATCAAGAACGTCGAGGTCTCGATCATCGACGAGGCGTTCGCCCGCGGGCTGGTCACGCCGCAGGTGCCGCAGCGTCTGACGGGGTCGACGGTCGCGGTCGTCGGTTCGGGGCCCGCGGGCCTGGCCGCGGCCCAGCAGCTCACCCGTGCCGGTCACACGGTCGTCGTCTACGAGCGTGACGCGGCGATCGGCGGTCTGCTGCGGTTCGGCATCCCGGACTTCAAGCTCGAGAAGCTGCACATCGACCGTCGCCTGGCGCAGATGGAGGCCGAGGGCACCCGCTTCCGCCCGGGCGTCGAGATCGGCGTGGACATCACCTGGGACGAGCTGCGACGTCGCTTCGACGCCGTGGTCCTCGCGACCGGCGCGACGGTCCCGCGTGCCCTGCAGGTCCCGGGCAACGACCTCCCTGGCGTGCACTTCGCCATGGAGTTCCTGCACCAGGCCAACACGGTGGTCGCGGGCGGCGTGGTCGAGGACCAGATCCTCGCGACGGGCAAGAACGTGATCGTCATCGGTGGCGGCGACACCGGCTCCGACTGCCTGGGCACCTCGCTCCGGCAGGGGGCGGCGAGCGTCACGACGCTCGCGATCGGCAAGAGGCCGCCGCTCGAGCGTTCGGCGACGCAGCCCTGGCCGACCGACCCGATCCTCTTCGAGGTCTCCTCCTCGCACGAGGAGGGGGGCGAGCGGGCCTACCTGGCGTCGACGGTCGACTTCCTGGCGGGCGAGGACGGTCGGGTGCGCGCCCTGCGCGTCGCCGAGACCGAGTACCTCCCGGACGGGCGTCGCGTCCCGAAGGCCGGCACCGAGAAGGAGATCCCTGCCGATCTCGTGCTCGTGGCCATGGGCTTCACGGGACCGGAGACCCAGACGCTCTCGGCGCAGTCGGAGATCGGGCTCACGGCTCGTGGCCTGGTCGCACGCGGCGACGACTTCGCGACCACCGTTCCCGGCGTGTTCGTCGCCGGTGACGCGGGACGCGGGCAGTCGCTCATCGTGTGGGCCATCGCCGAGGGTCGTGCCGCGGCCGCGTCGGCCGACGCGTACCTGCAGGGACGCACCGAGCTCCCTGCCCCGGTGCGCGCATCGACCGTGTCGCTGAGAGCATGACAAGAGTGTGAGACGCGCCCCGGCGTCCGCGAGGACGTCCGGGGTGGAGACGGGGCCCAGGCAGGGGCCCGAGGCGGTCCGGTTCCGCCGGACACGAAGGAACAACGAGGCTGGAGAAATGCGCAGAGCAAAGATCGTTTGCACCATCGGACCCGCGACCGAGTCGAAGGAACAGCTCCGGGCGCTCGTCGACGCCGGGATGGACGTGGCGCGGATCAACCGCAGCCACGGCAGTGCCGAGGAGCACGAGGCCGTCTACCACGGCGTGCGCGAGGCCGCGACGGCATCGGGCCGTTCCGTGGCTGTGCTCGTCGACCTCCAGGGGCCTAAGATCCGCCTGGGTCGCTTCGGCGGCGACGAGAAGCACTGGCTCAACGAGGGCGACATCTTCACGATCACGACCGAGGACGTCGTGGGCACCAAGGAGCTCGTCTCCACGACCCACAAGGGCCTGCCCGGAGACGCGCGCGTCGGCGACCCGATCCTGATCGACGACGGCAAGGTGCTCGTCCGCGTCACCGCGGTCGAGGGCCCCCAGGTCGTCACCCGTGTCGAGGTGGCCGGACCGGTCTCCAACAACAAGGGTCTGAACCTGCCGGGTGTCGCGGTCTCCGTGCCGGCGCTGTCCGAGAAGGACCGCGACGACCTGCGCTGGGCGCTCCGCCTCGGTGCGGACATCATCGCGCTGTCGTTCGTCCGTTCTGCGGCCGACTTCGACGACGTCAAGACGATCATGGACGAGGAGGGCCGCTCGGTCCCCGTCATCGCCAAGATCGAGAAGCCGCAGGCCGTCGAGAACCTCGCGGAGATCATCGACGCGTTCGACGGCGTCATGGTCGCCCGTGGTGACCTCGCGGTCGAGCTCCCGCTCGAGCAGGTCCCGCTCGTGCAGAAGCGCATCGTCGAGCTCGCTCGTCGCAACGCCAAGCCGGTCATCGTGGCGACGCAGGTGCTCGAGTCCATGACGAACTCGCCGCGCCCCACGCGCGCCGAGGCGTCGGACTGCGCCAACGCGGTCCTCGACGGGGCCGACGCCGTCATGCTCTCGGGCGAGACGAGCGTGGGCGACTTCCCGATCCTGACGGTCGAGACCATGGCCCGCATCATCGAGGCGACCGAGGAAGCCGGTCGTGAGCGCATGGCGCCGCTCGGCTCGACCCCGCACACGCGCGGTGGCGCCATCACGCGTGCCGCTGCCGAGATCGGTGAGGTCCTGGGTGCGAAGTACCTCGCGACCTTCACGCAGTCGGGCGACTCGGCGCGACGCATGTCGCGTCTGCGCTCGTCGATCCCGCTGCTCGCGTTCACGCCGCGCGAGCACGTGCGCAACGTCCTGTCGCTCACGTGGGGCACCCAGTCGTACCAGGTGCCCGAGGTGGCGAACACCGACGCGATGGTCGGCCAGGTCGACACGACCCTGCAGGCCAACGGCCTCGCCGAGGTCGGCGACCTCGTGGTCGTCGTCTCGGGCGCCCCGGTGGGCCAGCCCGGCACGACGAACTCGATCCTCGTTCACCGGATCGGTGACAGCACGGACGTCTGATCCGCGCTGACAGTTCGACGAAGGCCCCGGTGGCCGGCCGCGCTCCTCGCGCGACCGGCCACCGGGGCCTCGTCGTTGCGGAAGGAGGGCAGGCTCGGGCGATGCTCCACCGACAGGACCGACCGACAAGGCCCACGAGAATTGCCTGGGGAGCCGGCGCGCGCAGCGGCTAGTCTCCCGGGATGCGCTTCCTCCCCTCGTCTCTCGACCCCGCGGTGGTCGCCTCGATCGACGACCGCCTCGAGACTCTCACCGTGACCGAGCGCGTCGCGATCCCGTGGGCGGTCGAGAGCGGGAGCAGGGCGTGGGGCTTCCCGTCGCCCGACAGCGACTACGACTGCCGGTTCGTGTACGTCCGCGCTCCCGAGGACTACCTCGGGCCGTGGCCGCGCCGCGACGTCCTGGAGACCCCGCTCGACGCGGTCCTCGACGTCAACGGCTGGGACCTCGTCAAGGCGGTGCAGCTCCTGGTGAAGGGGAACGCGACGATCGTCGAGTGGTTGGAGTCGGGGATCGTGTATCGCGGCGACGAGGACTTCCGCGACGGTCTGCGGGCGCTCGCCTCCGACGTCGTCGACCGTGGAGCCCTGGTCCGGCACTACGCGTACCTCGGCAGTCGGCAGCGCGACCGGTGGGAGGGCGGTGACGTCTCCCTCAAGAAGGTCTTCTACGCGTTGCGGCCCGCCGCGGTGCTGCGGTGGCTGCGGGTCCACCCGGACGCGAGCAACCCACCCCTCGACCTGCTCACCCTGCTCGCGCAGGGTGAGGCCTCGTCGACCGTGCAGGATGCCGTCGGCGAGCTCGTCGCGCTCAAGGCCGTGACCCGCGAGATGGGGACGGGAACGGCCGGTGCCGCGATCGGCCGGTTCGTGACCGAGGAGCTCGAGCTCGCGCACGGCGGGACGCGAGGTCTCGAAGAAGCGCAGTGCTCGCGGGGCGAGGCGTGCGAGCGCGCCGAGCAGTACTTCCGGGCTGCGGTCCGGACGTTCGCTCCGGCGGACCTCGTCGGGGCCTGACGCCCTCGCGTCAGGCCCCGAGTGCCAGGTGCACCGCGAGCGCGAGGATCACCAGGCCGCCCACGGCAGCGGTGACGCGCTGGCCGGTGTCGTTCGTGAGGGCGCGCCCGAGCACCGCGCCACCACCGGCGACGAGCATCTGCCAGCTCGCGGACGCGACGAACGCCGCGAGCACGAAGACCGCTCGCTCCGCGCCCGTCGCGTCGGGGCTCAGCGCGCCACCGGCCACGAGGACGGCGAAGTAGATCACGGTCGCGGGGTTGACCAGGGTGAGGCCGAGCAGCGTCGCGTAGGCCCGCACGGGAGTGGTGTCGGCGGTTGCCGGACGGGGCGTGGCGCCGTCGGGCAGGACGCGCTGGAGCGCGGGGCGGAACGTGCGCCACGCGAGGACGGCGAGGACCGCGACCGACGCCCAGGTCAGCGGCGTGCGGACGGCTGCGACGAGCGGGGCGACGACGGCCCCCGCGACGACCGCGACCGTCGCGTAGATGCCGTCGGCCGTCGCGGTGCCGAGGCCCGCGGCCGCCCCGACCGCGAACCGGGTGCGCGCGGTGAGCGTCACGAGGTAGACGGCGATCGCGCCCACCGGGATGGCGATCGCGTAGCCCGCGACGAGCCCGGCGAGCAGTGCGCTCGTCATGGCACCGGGCGAGGTCGCCGGGGCCGGGGCTCCTGCTGCCTGCCCGCTGGTCGCGTGGTCGCAGCGGGCAGCGGCACGAGGAGGGGCGTCGTCGGCATGGATCGAGGATCGCGCGCAGGCCGGGGAAGGTCAAGGGATATCGGCTCGCCGCGTGAGGTCCGGTACCTGTCCGGACGGGCATGCTCAGGCGTGTCTGTCGCCGGTGCCGCGCGGGACGTCAGCCGAGGAGAGCCGCGGCGGCCGCGGCCCCCACCGAGGCGCCGAGCACGAGTCCCGTCACGACCTCGCGGCGGGAGTGGTCGTGCACCGCGAGGCGGGAGAGCCCGACGACGACCGCGACGGCCAGGAGCGCGGCCGCCAGCCACCAGGACAGGGCCGTGGAGACGCCCGCGGCGACCGAGAACACGGCGGTGTGCACCGAGGCGCGCACGAACGGGGTGACCAGGGCGATCGCGACGATCCCCGCGAGGTAGGCCGCGAGGAGCCGGGGGAGCAGGGGAGGTGCTCCCGCGAGGTGCAGGACGAGGATCGCCGCGACCTCGATGACGAGGAGCCCCGCGAAGACCACGAGGCGCTGGGCCCGGGGGCGCACGTGACGGGACTCCAGGACCTCGGCCCGCGCGAGCCCGTGGACGAACAGGTAGGGCAGCCCGCCGCAGAGCAGGACCGCGAGCACCACGTAGCGCGCGCCGGCCAGACCGGGCGACGCGTACAGGGCCGCGGCCAGGACGAGAGCCGCGACCGTGTAGCCCGGCGCGAGGACCTCCGTCACGACGACGGCCCAGCGGGGTGGGGCAGCGGTGACCGCCCCTCCGGCCGGGGGCGTCATCGCGGCTCCTGCTCGGTGCCGAGGACTCCGGCGAGCACGACCGCGCGCTTCTCGCTCGTCTGCTCACGGAACGCCCTGCCCAGGTGGCGCAGGGCGTGGTCGTCCTCGGCCCAGGCGCTCCAGTCCGCGGGGACCTCTGGTCGCTCGTCCATGCCGCGCCGGGTCGCGGCGAGGTCGATCTGCAGCGCCCGCAGCACGGGCTCGGGCGCGTCGCCGACCAGGGACCGGACCTGCGCGGCGTCCTGGGGGGCCGAGTAGCGGGCCAGCGTCGCGAGCGCGTCCATGATCTCGATGGTCCGGTGGTACTCGGCGACCTCGGGGCGCACGGACGACAGGCGGGACTCCGCGACGGCGTCGACCAGGTGCGCGTGCAGCGCGCTCAGGTCGGCCCGGCGGCGTCGCCGGGTCCGAGCGGCCGAGAGCAGGTGCCCCATGATCCCGAGCGTGAGCAGGATGCTCGACGCCGCGATCAGGTACCGCGTGCGGATCCCGAGGAGCCGGTACTGCTCGATCGCCCCCGGCTCCTGCAGGACGATGTTGACGGCGCTCAGGAGTGCCCACAGCACCCCGACGAACGCACCCGCGGCGGCGAGGTCCATGCCCCAGCGGTCGCTGCGGGGACGGTCCTGCCGGTTCCGGACGGTCGAGACGCCGAACGTCGCCGTGGCCCAGAGGAACGCCCCGTAGTACGCGGCCCAGTACAGGGCCATCCAGGGCTTGCCGCCGGTCTGCAGGTCGAAGTCCTGCCGCTCCCACGGGCCGTTGAGCGCGAAGACGAGCACGAGCACCCCGACGACCCCGACGATCCCCGAGGCGAGGTACGTCGGACGAGGCCGAGGCCCCTGGGTGCCCTGGACCCACGCCGCGATGCACAGGCAGCCGGCGACGAGCAGGGCGTGCTTGGCGAGCTCGTGGGCGCCGGGGGGCGCGTGCTCGAGCAGGAACGACTCGACCTGGCTGATGCGCAGCGCCGAGGCAGCGGCCACGAGCGCGAGCCCCCAGGTCAGGGCGTAGTCCCCGCGGTGCTGCGATCGGTGGCGCAGAGCCGTCCAGAGCGCGGCCCCGGCGAAGAGAGCGAAGGCGAGCAGGGTCACCGGTACCGCTCCATGCCGGCGAGGCGGTGCGCGACACCGCCCGTGGCCTCGATCGACATCATGAGCTCGCTCGCGATCGACTCGGCACGGTGCTCGACCGGGTCCTCGTAGCGGTTGCGTCGCTGGGGTCCGGGCGGCGGGGCGTCGGGGTCGTCGCACGCGTCGAGGATGTGGACCAGCTCGTGCGCGATGATGTGGTGCCGGTGGCGCTCGGACAGGGTCGCCTCGGAGTTGACGATGATCTTCTCGCCGTCGGGCATGCTCAGCCACATCCCCGAGATCCCCTCGCCCAGAGGTCCGTCGACGACGTCGATGGGCCGCTCGCGCAGGGTCGCGACGATGCGCCGGGCGTCGTCGATGCTGCGGGCTCGGTCGAGTCCTGCCGCGGTCAGGCGGGTGCGATGCTCGTTCACGACTCGTCGACGGGATCGACGGCCGGGAGCGACTGCATCCGGCGCATCTGGTCCAGGAGCTGGGTCACGGCGCGCACGTTCTCCGCGGACAGGCCCTCGGCGCGCAGCGCGAAGGCCTCGACGCCGTGGTCGTTGAGGGCGAGCCGGAGCTCCTTCTTGGGGTCCTCTCCCGTGTCGAGGAGGTCCTTGGGCTCGACGCCGAAGTACGCCGCGAGGCCTTCGATGATGCGCAGCGAGGGCGACGTGCGGTGGCCGCCGCGGAGCGCGCTGAGGTAGGCCTCCTTGACGGCGTAGCCGTGCTCGGTCATCCAGCTCGCGACCTCGCGGTTGGTCGCGCCGCGTCCGGCACGCTGTCGGGTCGCGAAGAGCTCGTTGAGTCGGTGCTGGAACGCGCGGCTGAGCCGCTCGCCCGGAGGGTTCTCGTGTGTCGTCACCTCTCGATTGTCCCAGGAACGGGCGGGTGCTGGTGGCACTCCGCAGGGAGAGATCTCACAGGCCCGACGGCGGGGCTCGCCGCGACCGGTCCGGTGCCGCGCGGGCTGGGCCGGGTGGACGTGCGTGGGTGCGGACGGGGATCAGGGGCACCGTTCGTGACGATGTGGTGCAGTTCACATGAGAGCTCTCTCATCTGCGGGAACTTCGACCTCGAGGCGACTTTGCCGTCAGTAGAGTACGGGTGTCGTAGCTCGTGACGGTCGAGGCCTTGGGGGTCGTGCGTCCCGTCCGAGCGCGCCCGCGCGGCGCTTCCGGGGGAGCAGGGGGTCCCCGGAAGGCGCCGCTGTCGGTTGCGCACGAGCGGCCCGCGGCGACCGCCGCTCCCACGCGCGGGCGGCGCGACGCGCTCCCACGGCGAGCCGGACCCCGCACCCCACCAGGACCAGGCCGGTCGGCGTGTCGGTGAGCCGGACGATCCCCCGAGCCCGGCTTCCGACGGCTTCCCCGCACCGCCGAGGTACCCCTGCGCCCGGCCCCAGGAGGACGCGTCGCTGGTCGGTCCCCGGCCGGGGCGCGCGACAGTTTGTGCGCCAGAACCGACAGGTTATGCAAACCGGCTCGGCGCCTCGTCGGGTGTGGGCTGTGATGAGTTCGTTACCAGTCGCCCTCGGGCGCCACCCACCGGTCGTCGGGCGTCGCAGCCCTGCGCGGAGGTGGTCGCGACCCGGGACGTCGTCCACGCCTTCTCCGTATCGACGGTGAGGGCGAGCGGCCTCGTCCCTGCGACAGCTCGTGGACAGTCGAAGGAGACACGCAGGTGGACAGACCGAACGGCATCAGGGAGACGCGCGTGCTCAGGTCGTGGAACGACTTCTCGGAGAGGCGTCCGGCCGTCGCGCAGTTCGTCGTCTTCTCGCTCCTGAGCACCGGCATGACCGTGCTCCAGCTGGCGCTCATGCCGCTGATCAAGTGGATCTTCACGATGACGCCGCTCGTGGAGCAGTCGTTCCAGGCGTTCGCCGTGAACACGAATGCCGACGGCTCGACCTTCTTCATCTTCGACTACGCGGCGGGGGCGCTGCCGGACGGCGGCGGGGGGCTCGCCTACTTCCTGGCGGTGCAGATCACCCTGCTCGTCGCCCAGGTCATCAACTTCTTCGCCCAGCGCAACATCACCTTCAAGTCGAGCACGAACATCTGGCGCGCAGCGGCCTGGTACACGGTCGCGTACGTGGTCATCACGTTTGCCGCCGCAGCGCTCCAAGGGTTCTACAAGGACCCGATCTACCAGTTCATGGTCGAGCGCTGGGGCAGCACGGGGGAGGCCGGGGCCGACGTCGTCACGATGATCGTCAACGCGCTGATCTCGGTCGTCGTGTACTTCCCGATCCTCAAGATCATCTTCAGGCAGGAGCCCGGGCCGGGTAGCGACGGTGACGGCGACTCCGGCCCGGTGCCGGACGCCGTCGAGCGGGTCCCTGCCCACGCGACGTAGTCCCCGTCGCGGAGCCGGACCGTCGCGGACCGTCCGGACGAGCAGGCGAGACAGAACCACACCAGTACACCCGCGAGCCGCACACGTGCCGCGGGGCGAACGGAAGCAGACCATGACGGAAGAACTGACGACGCTCGAGAAGGCCGCACTCCTGAGCGGGGAGAGCGTCTGGGAGACACGTGCGGTACCGCGGCACGGGATCCGGACGCTGTGGCTGTCCGACGGGCCTCATGGCGTCCGCAAGCAGACGGGCTCGGCCGACCACCTCGGTCTCGGCGCCTCGCAGCCCGCGACCTGCTTCCCGACCGCGGCCACGGTCGCCAACAGCTGGGACCCCGAGCTCGCGCGGTCCGTGGGTGAGGCGCTCGGTGCCGAGGCCGCCGACCAGGGCGTCGACGTTCTGCTCGGCCCGGGGCTCAACGTCAAGCGCAGCCCGCTGTGCGGGCGCAACTTCGAGTACTTCTCCGAGGACCCGCTGCTCTCCGGACGTCTCGCGGCAGGCTACGTGCGCGGCATCCAGTCGCGCGGCGTCGCGGCCTGCCCCAAGCACTTCGCGGCCAACAGCCAGGAGCTGCGTCGCATGACGAGCGACTCCGTGGTCGACGAGCGGACGTTGCGCGAGATCTACCTGACGGGCTTCGAGGTCGTCGTCCGTGAGTCCGCGCCGTACTCGATCATGTCGAGCTACAACCTGCTCAACGGCACCTACGCCAACGAGAACCCGTTCCTGCTCCAGCAGGTCCTGCGCGACGAGTGGGGGTTCGACGGGGCCGTCGTGACCGACTGGGGCGGTGGCAACGACGCGGTCGAGGCCGTGCGTCGCGGCGGGACGCTCGAGATGCCGTCGCCGGGGCTCGACTCCGCCGCGCAGATCGTGGACGCAGTCGGTCGAGGCGACCTCGACCTGGCCGACCTCGACGCGCGGGTCGAGGAGATGAAGGTCCTCGTGAGCCGGATCGGGGGAGCGAGCCGCGAGGTCGACCCTGACGCCCACCACGAGCTCGCGCGCACCGCTGCCGAGCAGAGCGCCGTGCTGCTGCGCAACGAGGACCGTATCCTGCCGCTCGCCGCGGGCACCCGGGTCGCGGTCGTGGGCGACTTCGCGTCCACGCCGCGCTACCAGGGGGCCGGCTCCTCGGTCGTCAACCCGACCCGGCTCACGACGGCGCTCGACGCGCTCGCCGGCTCCGACCTCGAGGTCGTCGCGACCGCACAGGGCTTCACGCGCGGCGGGGCGTCGGACCCGACGCTCGTCGCCGAGGCCGTCGACGCGGCCCGGTCGGCCGACGTCGTCCTGCTCTACCTGGGGCTCGACGAGATCAGCGAGTCCGAGGGCCAGGACCGCTCGCACCTGCGGCTTCCCTCGAGCCAGGTCGAGCTCCTGGCGCGGATCTCCTCGGTCACGAGCCGGATCGTCGTCGTCCTCAGTGCAGGTTCGGTCGTCGAGGTGCCCTGGCTCTCGCAGTGCTCCGCCCTGGTCCACGGCTACCTCGGCGGGCAGGGCGGCGCCGAGGCGGTGGCCCGGGTGCTGACCGGTGCGGTGAACCCGTCCGGTCGCCTCGCGGAGACGTACCCCGTCCGGCTCGAGGACACCCCGACGTACCGCTACTACCCGGGCGAGGGGGTCGACGCCGAGTACCGCGAAGGCCCCTACGTGGGCTACCGCTACTACTCGAGCGTCGGTGCGCCGGTGGCCTTCCCGTTCGGGTTCGGGCTGAGCTACACCACGTTCGCGTACGCGGACCTCGAGGTCGACGCCGAGGGCGTGACGTTCACCCTGACCAACACGGGGGACGTCGCGGGAGCCGAGGTCGCGCAGCTGTACGTGGGCCGACGGGAGACCGACGGCGTGCACCGCCCCGTGCGCGAGCTCAAGGGCTTCGCGAAGGTCTACCTCGAGCCGGGGGAGTCCCAGCGCGTGCGCATCGCGTTCGACCGCTTCACCTTTCGCCACTTCTCGACGGCGACGGGAACCTGGGAGACCGAGGGCGGCACGTGGTCCCTCGAGGTCGGCTCCGACGTCGAGACCGTGCTGCTCGCGGCCGAGCACGTCCGGACGGGAACCGTTCCCGGCGCCGCCGCGACGGCCGTGCCGCAGCAGTACCGGACCGGTGCGGTCACGGACGTGCCCGACGACGTGTTCGCTTCCCTCCTGGGTCGCCCGCTGGCAGCCAGGGGCCGAGCGACCGGGCCGCTCGGGGTCAACAGCCCCCTGTCGGACCTGGAGCACGCGCGCAGCCCCCTGGCCCGGCTCGCATACCGCGAGCTGGCGCGACGGATCGCCCGCGCCGAGGCCAAGGGCACCCCCGACCTGAACCTGCTGTTCCTGCGCGGGATGCCGTTCCGCGCCATCGCGAAGATGACGAACGGCGCCGTGAGCATGGACATGGCCGCCGCGCTGGTCACGATCGTCAACGGCCGCTTCTTCCGGGGCGTCGGAGACCTCGTCTCGGCGTTCTTCCGGAACCGACGGTCCACCCGCCGCATGCGCTCCGAGCTGGCGCGCCGATGAGCGGCGAGACGGAGGCGGCCCCGACGCCGACCCCGGAGACGACGTCGACGACCACGGCCCAGACCCCGCTCTCCGGGGGCAAGCCCCGGATGTTCGGTCGGTTGCGGGTGGGGTGGTCGTCGTTCGCGGAGCGTCGGCCGGGGTTGGCTCAGTTCGTGGTGTTCTTCGTGTTGAGCAATGGTGTGACGGT